>CAZKNH010000009.1:0-59352 GCA_964553875.1 uncultured Gammaproteobacteria bacterium
TGCCGACCTTGCCGTTGAAGTTCGTCGTCTCGACGACGAGCGTCGCGCCGTCCCAATAGCCGCGCGATTCGCCCATCCACTGCTTGATCTCGGGATCGAGCGGCGGCCGGCCGTCGACCGGCACGATGCGGGCCTCGTGGATCATCTCGAGCGCGATGATCACGTAACCCGGCGCCTGCATGATCCGGATGCCGTTGTTGTAGTTGTAGGGCAGCATCGACGACGGCAGGCCGCGCGTGATGCAGCGGTCCCACGCATCGAAGTCCGCCGGCGAGTCGAACACGTCCCGCGTGTCGTCGCTTCGGAAGAGCGGCACGAGCTCCTCGCCGCGCGGCGTCAGGTCCGGCAGCCGGCCGTTCGGCGGGTACGAAATCAGCGACGTGAGCCGCGTCGCGGGCGTGCGCGTCGTCGACTCGGCCCAGTGGCCCATGCCGAGACGGCCGCTTTGTATCTCCTCGTGGTAGCGCTGGTCGCGGCTCTCCAGGACCTGCTGGGCGCGCTCGTATTCCTCGTCCGTCAGGAAGCGGCGCTCGCCGTACTGCGGATTGCGCTGCAGCGGCGTCGCGAAGAGATGCATGATCGGCCACATGCCCTGCAAATCCGGATCGCCCCAAGGCGTCATCGGGTGTGGCGTGCCGTCCGGATACGTCAACGCTTCCCGTTGCTGGGCGACCGCAAGCTCGGAGCCCGTGATCGTCGCTAGACTTGCGCTCGCGACAAGCAAAACTCGCGCGAGTATCCGCTCGTTCATTCGCCCCCTCCCCTCCTGGTCGTTCGGGTCGTCATCGAGTCACGCCCCGAAGTATAGGGCTTGGATCAGCGGTCGGTCGAGGCACGCGCCCGCGGGCGGGCTTGCCCGATCAGGCCCGACGGGTCCCGCGCGGACGGCACGCCGCCGTCGAAGGCACGACTTCGCCCCGGCGGACCGGACGAGCCCGCGATTATTGCGACGACAGCTCGAGGAGCATCGAATCGGCGATGCCGACGATCTTGTGCACCGGCAGCACGAACGCCATCCCCCGCCCTTCGGCGTCGAGCTCCGCCGCGGCGACGATCGCTTCGAGGATCGTGTCGACCTGGTCCGAGCGTACCATCGTCAGCACGACTTCCTTCTCGGGCTCGATCGCCATCCCGAAAATCTTCTCCTTCTCGTGCACGCCGACGCCGCGGCCGAGCAGCACGGTGCCGCCGCGCGCGCCCGCTTTCACCGTTGCCTGCAGCACGCTGCTGCCCCAGCCCTTGCGGACGATGCTGACGATGAGCGAAGCGTCAATGTCCATCGCTCGAACCCCCTGACCTGCTGCTCTTAAACCGAACGATAAGACCGAGCATCATGACCGAGACGATCGGTGCGAGCGCTATGAGCGCGACGAGACCGAGGCCGTGCACGAGCGGGTCGCGGCCCGCGACGGCAGCCGCCGCGCCGAGCGCGAGCGCCAACAGAAACGTGTTCGCGAGCGGGCCGGTCGCGACCCCTCCCGAGTCCACGGCGATCGCGACGAACGCCCGATCGCTCGCCCAGATCAGCGCGATCGCGAGCACGTAGCCAGGCACGAGGATCCAGAGGAGCGGCAGATCGTACGCGATGCGCAGCATCCCGAGCCCGACGGCGACGGCCACGCCGGCGCACACCGCGAACAGCACGACGGGCTGGCGAATCGATCCCGCCGACGCCTGCTCCACCTGATCCGCGAGGATCCGCACGGCCGGCTCGCCCCACGTCGTCACGAAGCCGAGCACTGCGCCGAGCAGGGCCACGAGCGCCGTCTGCGGCACGGCTCCGACCGCCTCGCCGATCGCGCGCCCGAACGGCATGAACCCGACCGCAACACCGAGCAGAAACAGGAATAGACCGACCGAAGCCAGCAGCGTGCCGCTCGCGATGCGCGTGACCTCGGCGCGAGGCAGCCGAAGGAAGAACACCTGAAACACCGTGAACAGGACCGCGAGCGGGAGCACCGCGAGCACGACGCCTCGCGCCGTGCGGACGACGTCCGCGAGGAACGGCGCGTCGCTCATTGGGTCAGCCAGCCGATCAGCAGAATGACGATGATCGGCCCGATCGACGCGACGCCGAGCAGACCGAACGCATCGTTCACCGCGGACCGCCCGGCGATCACCGAGCTGACGCCCAACGCGACCGCGAGCACGACGGGACCGGTCAGCGCGCCCGTCGTCACGCTGCCTGCATCGTACGCGAGCGGAGCGACGCTCGCCGGCGCGAGGAACGTCAGCACGATCATCACGCCGTACATCGCCGTGAGCTTCCATTCCATCGAGAACCCGAGGACGACGCGCAGGAACCCGATCGCAACGAAAAGCCCGACGCCGGCCGAAATGACGTAGACGAGCGGCCCGCTGGGCAGCGCGCCCTGCGACGCCTCTTCGACCTGACCGGCGAGGACGAGCACGTCGGGCTCCGCGGCGGTCGTTGCAAAGCCGAGCGCGAAGGCGACGATCAAGAGCCACACGAGCGAGCGCGATTCCGCGAGCTTTCCGCCGATGAACCGGCCCATCGGCAGGATCCCGTAATCGATCCCCGTCAGAAGCAGCAGCAAACCGAGCGTGACCAGCACCGCTCCGAGAGCGAACTGCAGAAACGTCGCGGTCGAGGCGCCGACGACGGTGAATTGCAGCAGACAGACGACGAGGATCAGCGGGCCGACGGCTCGCAGCGTTTCGGAGAGCTTGAGCTTCAGCAGCGTGATCATCGCCTGACCGCCTTGGCCGCCGGTTCAATGAGCAGGAAACGCATAGGTCTCCGATTCTTGCGTGAAGAGCCCGTGAATGGCACCCGGTTACCCGCCCTCCCGGCGGGTCGCCGCACGACGGAACGGCGAGCGCGTCGCGTACGAAGCCGCGTCACCTTACACTTGCACGATCGACGTGTCGATTCGTCACCTCGTGCTCGTCAGGAGTTTCGGATGCGCGCCATTCTCGTTCCCGTTGCCGACCGCCCCGAGTGCCACGCCGCGCTCGACGTCGCGTTCGACGTTGCGACGCGCCTCGGGGCCGACGTGCTCGGCTGCCACTTCCGCGCCGTGCCGATCGAGCCCGGCAACTGGGACTTTGCGGACCTCTGGACGATGCAGCCGCGCCGGGCCTGGCCGGTGCTCGACGAGGAGGCGGCCGCGCGCGCCGCGGAAGCCGCAAAGCGGCTCTTCGAATCGAAGGCGGCCACCGCCGGATTCCCGATGTCGACCGAGCCCGGCAGCAGGGCACGCCCGCACGCGTGCTGGGAGGCGATCGTCGGGGCACCGACCGAGGTGATGGCGGCGGTCGGCGGCAGCAGCGACCTGCTCGTCGTTTCGCGCGCGCCAGAGCACGGCGGCGAGAAGGCGTGGATCGTGCTGACAAGCGCCCTGCTCGACTCGTTGCGCCCCGTGCTCGTCCTGCCGCAGAGCCCGTCCGGCCCGGTCGGACGCCGTGTTGCGATCGCATGGAATCGCGGGCGCACCGAGACGCTCGCGCTGCATGCGGCGCTTCCCGTCGTGAAGGCGGCCGAAGACGTCGTGGTGCTGACCGTCGGCTCCGGCGCGCGCGGGCGCGGCCCGACCGCGGACCAGATCCGCCGATGGCTCGCGCGCCACGGCGTCGACGCGTGCGCGAAGCAGGTGGACGCCGCGAGCGAGGGCGCCGCGCTCGTCGAGCACGCGCGAGCCGAAGGCGCCGACGTCCTCCTCGCGGGCGCGTACACGCGGGGCCGGTTCAGGGAGATGGTGCTCGGCGGCGTGACGGAATACCTGCTATCGAAGACGGACATGCCGGTCGTGCTGATGCACGCGTGACGGTCACGGCGGGCCGAGGGCACTCAGTGCGCGGCGCCGCCCCCGTCGAGATGCATCGTGTAGATCACCTGGTGCACGTCGGCGGGATCGGGCCGCTCCTCGAAGCCCAGGTGGCGTGCAAGCCGGCGCATCCGGTGATTCGTCGCCGAATCGACGGAGTAGAGCCGCTTGACGCCTTTCGCGCGGGCGTGCTCGATCAGACGCCGGAGCAGCAGCGTCGCGAGACCCTTGTGCTGCCACGCGTCGGCGACCGCGACGGAGATCTCGGCCTCCTCGCACGGGGCCTGCGTCGCCGCGTAACGGCAGACGCCGACGTGCTGCTCGCCTTCCGGCGTGCTCGCGACGGCGACATAGGCCATCTCGCGGGTCTCGTCCGGCGCGCAGAGACGCTCGAGCTCCGTGTCGCGGAGCTGAGCGACGCCAGCGAGGAACAACAGGTGCTTGCTCTGCGCGGACAGGTTTTCGAAGAACGCGGCCTGCGCGTCCTTGTCGTCCGGCCGGATCGGCCGTATCGACACGCGAGACCCGTCCCGCAGCGTCTCGACCGTCGCCTCGCTCGTTACCGGTGACATCGGCCCCCCCCGTCCTTTGCGTCAGTCGCGCAGATAGTAGCGCAGCGTCACGCGGGCCGACTCCTCGACACGGCCGTCGGTCACGATCGGCCTGAACCGGCTCGTTTTGATCACATGGACGAGCCGGTCCTGTGCCTCCTTGGTCGCGTTCGCCGCCGAGACGATGTCGACGTTGTCGCTCTCGCCGTACTTCGTGACGTCGAATGCGACCTCGACGTATCCGATCGTGTCCGGCGTCCGCGTCGAAACGAGCGGGCTCGGCAGGAATGCCGGCAGCACGACGGGCACGTCGGGCGAGAAGAGACTCCTGATCGAAGCCTCGTCGACCCCGGCCTTCTCGAGCCGCGCATACGCCTGCCGATACACGTCGAGCGCGGAATTCGCGGCAATGCGGTCCCGCGCGAATTGAAGGTCCCAGTCGGCGATCTGCACGAGAGCATTGGTCTGAGTGACGACCGGCGCCGAGCTCTCGACGGTGTGCGCGAGCATGTATCGGAGGCTGTTCCGGCCGAGCCTCTGCCGTCCGTGCTCGTAGCTGACGCGCGCAAGATACATCAGCATCTCCGGGAGCTCGTCGCTCGAGTAGCCCTCGGTCCGCACGATCGTCTCGACCGCGCTCGCGTAGTACGAAAACGCCTCGCTGAGCAGCGCGGCCTTCGCCCGGCCGCGGCTCCCTGCATGACACTCGCCCGCCCCACGCGTCGCGTAGTAGCAGCCCAGGACGATTTCCGGCGGGAACTCCCCCCTCGAGTACCGCTCGAGAATGTCGAGCCTCCTGTCCCCGATCTCGCGCAGGATCGGCACGACTCGCACGTCGTCCAGGTTGCGCCGGACGAGGTTCAGCAGCCGCTGCTCGACGTCCCAGGCGCCCTCGGGGTTCCCTCGCTCCTGCTCCGCGCGGATCCAGGCCTGAAGAAGCGGCGCCTCCTCGAGAGAGAAAAGCCCGTAGTTCACGCGCACGACTTGCCTAGCTTGCTGCAGCGCAGCGATTGCGAGCTCGGGGTCGTTCCTGTCCTGGTAATAGTGCGCGAGAGCCGTCATCGGACCGATCAGCCCGGCCCCGTGAATGCCCTCTCGCTGCCGTGTCTCTTCGATGGAGTCCGTGAGCCGGGCCAGCACTTCATCGGCGCTCGATTCGAGCTGGCCGAACCCCACGGCCGGAATCGCGGCCAGCAACAGCGCGATGGCCGGCACCTTCGGCAGCCGACGTACTTCGAACGAGACCATGGCCCCCTCCGACGCTGTTCCGCGAGTGAATCCGTTTCGAGGATAACGAGGATAGCACTCGCGTCGTAGACGTTCGTTCTGTGCTGATGCCGATGTTGCCGCCGTGCGCGGCGTCGCACGTGCATCCAAGCCTTGCGATGGTTGCACTTCCGGAGCGACCGTGGCTCCATGACCACGCCGCAAGGGACGGAAAAGTCGTAAAACAATCGGAGCGAGGCGCGTCATCGCGACGATACTTTCCGCGCGAAGAGCATCCCGACGCAATTCGCGCAACCCGAAGCGCAACGCAACACTGGTGATCTTCATGCCGTGCGATAGATCGCGACGAACGGAGCACTCGCGCACGTCACCGCGCCCCTCAGCATCACCTCGGCATTGAAGGCGAACGCGACACGCCCCCGCCGATCCACCGCGATGAGCCCGCCTTCGCCGCCGAGAGCCGCCACGCGCTCGTGGATGACCTTCGCGGCCGCGGTCTCGACGTCGAGACCCGCATACTCCATCAGCGCAGCGACGTCGCGCGCGGCGGTCGCGCGGATGAAGATTTCCCCCTGCCCGGTGCACGAGACGGCACACGACGCATTGCTCGCGAACGTGCCGGCGCCGATGACGGCCGAGTCGCCGACGCGACCGACGGCCTTGTTCGTGAGTCCACCGGTCGACGTCGCGGCCGCCAGGTTGCCGTGAACGTCGAGCGCGACGGCGCCGACGGTGCCGCTCTCGCCGCTCGCCGTCGGCCCCGTGCCCGTCAGTCCGCGCCGTCTCGCCTCGTCGAGCTCACGCACCCGCCGCTCGGTCAAGAAGTACGCGGGATCGACGCGCTCGACGCCATGCCGTTCCGCGAACGCCTCGGCGCCGTCGCCGGCGACGAAGACGTGCGGCGAGCCCTCGAGCACGAGCCGCGCGACGCGGATCGGGTTCTTCACGGTACGGAGCCCGGTCACCGCGCCGGCGCGCAACGACGCACCGTCCATGATCGATGCGTCGAGCTCGGGCTCGCCGCGCTCGTTCAGCACCGCGCCCTTGCCGGCATTGAAAAGCGGCGAATCCTCGAGAAGGACGACCGCGTCCTCGACGGCATCGAGGGCCGCGCCGCCGGCAGATAGCCGACACGCGCCGGCATCGAGCACGGCCGCGAGCGCTGCACGAATCTCGGCCGCGCGCGCCTCAGCGTCCAAGTCTCGACTCACCGCACCGGCACCGCCGTGAATCGCGAGGGCCCAGATGCCCTCGCCGGCCCGACTCGCTGTCATCGTCGCCCGCCTCGCCGGCGCGCGTGCGCCGAACGAACGCCTTTGAGAACCTCGGCGGCGCCGGCTGACGAGCGGCTGCCGGCTCCGCTTACGCGCAGAAGGAACGATACCGCAAGCGCAAGCACCACGCTTCCGCCGCCGCGCCTTTCGCACGACGTCCGACGCGATCCGTTCGACCGGGCGCCCCGGTCGGCGTCCCGGGGAGCGGTAGAATCGCCGCATGCGGCGCCTGCTGATTCGTCACCCCGATACGCCCTGCACCGCGCTCGAACGGATCGAAGTCGAGCTCGGCGCGGCCGAGCGCGGCGCGCTACGGCTCGTTTACCGAATGGCCGGGCATCCCGAGCGCGTCGTCGCCCGGAACCTCGCACCGTCCGAGCGGCCCCGACGGCGCGACGAGCTGTGGCGGCATACCTGCTGCGAGCTCTTCGTTCGCGACGCGGCCGGCGACGGGTACCTCGAGTTCAATTTCGCGCCGTGCGGCGACTGGGCGGCGTACCGCTTCAGCGGCTATCGACGGGGCATGACCCCGCTCGAGACGGCCGCACCCGAGATCGCATTCGAGCGCTCGCCGACCGTGCTCGCATTGACCGTAACGCTGCCCGATCAGCCGCTCGCAGCGCTCGACGGCCGCCGCATCGGGCTCGCGAGCGTCGTCGAGACGCCGGACGGACGCAGCTACTGGGCGCTCGCCCATCCGCCCGGCCGGCCGGACTTCCACCACGCGGACGCGTTCGCCGTCACGCTCGCGCTCGCGCATACTGCGGCTTCCACGGCCTAGTCGACACCATCATGCACTTCGGCATCGATCGTCTGCTCGCCGATCCCGAGCTGCGGAAGCCGCTCCGCGGCCGGCGGATTGCGCTGCTCGCCCATCCGGCGTCCGTGACGCACGACCTCACGCATTCGCTCGACGCGCTCGCCGCGTGCGGCGACCTCACGCTCACGGCAGCGTTCGGTCCGCAGCACGGCCTGCGCGGCGACAAGCAGGACAACATGATCGAATCGCCGGACTTCGTGGATCCGGTGCACCGCATCCCGGTCTTCAGCCTGTACGGCTCGGTGCGCCGCCCGACGGCCGAGATGCTCGACGCCTTCGATGTGCTGCTCGTCGACCTGCAGGACGTCGGCTGCCGGGTCTACACGTTCATCACGACGCTGCGTTACGTGCTCGAAGCAGCCGCCGGGGCCGGTAAGGCCGTCTACGTGCTCGACCGCCCGAATCCGGTCGGCCGGCCGGTCGAGGGACCGTTGCTCCGGGCAGGCTGGGAGAGCTTCGTCGGCGCGGGTCCGCTGCCGATGCGGCACGGCCTGACGCTCGGGGAGCTCGGCAGATGGTTCGTCGCCTGGCTCGGCCTCGATGTCGAGTATCGCGTGATCGAGATGCAAGGCTGGGCTCCCGACCGCGGACCCGGCTTCGGCTGGCCGCTCGGCGAGCGTACGTGGGTCAACCCGAGCCCGAACGCACCGAACCTGTGGATGGCGCGCTGCTACGCGGGCACCGTGATGGTCGAAGGCACGACGCTCTCCGAGGGGCGCGGCACGACCCGCCCGCTCGAGCTCTTCGGCGCACCCGACGTCGATGCGCGCGCCGTGATCCGCGAGATGCTGAGGCTCGCGCCCGAGTGGCTTCGGGGGTGCAGGCTCCGCGACTGCTGGTTCGAGCCGACGTTCCATAAGCACGCGGGCACGTTGTGCAACGGCGTGCAGATCCACGTCGAGGACGGGGCCTACGACCACGGCGCGTTCAAGCCGTGGCGGCTCCAGGCGCTCGCGTTCAAGGCGATCCGAATGCTCCGGCCGGACTATCCGCTGTGGCGCGACTTCGCATACGAGTACGAATACGAGCGGCTCGCGATCGACGTGATCAACGGCGGGCCGCTGCTCAGGGAGTGGGTCGACGATTCCGCAGCGACGCCGGCCGACCTCGAGGCCGTGGCGGCCGCGGACGAACGAGCGTGGCTCGAGACGCGCGCCGCGTCACTCCTCTACTGACACCGTCGGGCACGACGCGAAGCCCGGCGGCGCTGTCGCTTCCGGATGGCGCATGCGGTATGCTCAACGCATGCCGCTCTACGAATACCGTTGCCGCAATTGTTCCCACGAGTTCGAGCAGATCGTGAAGCTCGGCGAGACGCCGCCTTGCCCCAGCTGCGGCGCGGCGGATCCGGAGCGCCTGCTGTCGCTGTCGGTCCGGGTGAGCACCGACAAGACCCGCAAACGCGCGCTCGCGGACGGACGTAGGAAAGGCCGCGCCGTGCGGCTCGAGAAAGAGCACGCACAGCGGGAGTACGAGCGGAACTACATCAAAGAGCACAGCTGAGCGTCCGTTCGGACGCGATCGAGCGCGTGCATCGCCATTCGGCCACCGGGCCTCTCTAAGTGATTTCGAGATCGACGTCGTCGGTCACGCTGATCGTGACGCTCGTGCTCGCGACGGCGCTCGGGCCGCTCGCGATGTCGTCGTTCATTCCGGCGATCCCCTTCATTCAAGACGACTTCGCCGTCAGCACGACCACGGCGCAATTGACTCTGACGCTGTCGATGCTCGCGATGGCCGTTGCATCGCTCGGCTACGGCGGTCTTGCCGACCGTTACGGGCGCAGGCCCGTGCTGTTGGGCGGCGTCGCCGTTGCCGTGGGCGGATCGCTGATCTGCGCGGCCGCGCCGAGCGTCTGGATCGTGATCCTCGGCCGCATCCTGCAGTCCGTCGGCGCCTCCTCGGGCCTCGTGATCGCACGCGTGATCGTGCGCGACGTCTACGGCGACGAGCGCTCCGTCAGCGTGCTCGCGCACGTGACCGCGGCGATGGCGATCGCGCCGCTCGCGGGACCGATCCTCGGCGGCTACGTGATCGACTACTTCGGCTGGCGCGTGCTGTTCGTCGCGGTGGCGCTGTTCGCGGTTGCGGTGATGGGCCTGCTCGCGCTGCGACTGCCCGAGACGCGCCCGGCGAGCCTGAACGCGGCTTCCGCCGACCACGACTACGCCGCCGCCCCGTACGTCGCGTTGCTCGCGCACTTCCCGTACGTCCGCTACGCAGTCTACGGCGCGATGATGCAAGGCGTCTTCGTCGCGTTCATCGGCGGCGCACCATACGTCGCGACGGAGGTCTTCGAGATGTCGGCCGCCGCGTACGGGTGGCACTTCATGGTCGCGCCGATCGGCTATCTGATCGGCAGCCTGATCGCGGGCCGCGTCGGGAACCGGTTCTCGCGGGAGCCGCTGCTTACGGCCGGGGCGTGGCTCGCGGTGATCGTGAGCGTGACGACGCTATGGATGACGGTTCAGCCCTGGTTCGGCCCGTGGAGCTTCTTCATGCCGATGTGCGTGCTGTCCTGCGTGATCGGCGTCGTGTTCCCGAGCGCGCAGGTCGGGCTCCTGATCACCGGCGGCGAGCAGTCGGGTGCCGCGTCCGGCCTCTTCAGCTTCGTGCAGCTCGCGGCCGGTGCGGTGCTCGCGCAGATCGTCGGCGCGCTGCTCGACCTCGGGCCGCTCGCGGTCAGCAGCGTGATGACCGCCGCCGCGGTGACCGCGCTCGTCGCTATGACGGTCCGTCCGCGCGTACTACCGCAACATACGAGAAGTTGAAGCACATCTCGTCGTCCGATCCGAAGCCGCCGAACACCTCGGCATCCGTGTCGTTCCGGTAGGCGCACTCGACAACGAGCCGCGTCCCGCCGAAGCGCTCGCGCGGGACGACCTTCGGCTCGACGAACGTGAAGTCGCGCTGCCAATTGAGGTCCCAGCGCGGAATCGAGAGCAGCGTTTCCTTGCGACCGTTCGGGTCGATCAGGCTCACGATTCCTGCGGCGCCGAACCGGTGCATGTGCACGTTGGCGGAGTGCACCTCGAGCGCTGCAACGTTCTCCCGTCCAACGCCCGCGTAGCGCGCCACGTACGCCGCCATGTCGTCGAATGACATGGAGACCTCGTAGCGCGCCGTGCCGTGCGGCGGCACGACCATCGAGCCGTTGTCGGCGCCGTAGAGCCACCGGTCCTGCGACAGCGGCAGGTGCAGCGCCGGCTTCTCGACGTCGTCGCGGAGCTGAAACTGCATCTTCGAGTCCGCGTCCGTCTCGCCCGGCGCGTAGGCGGAGTAGTAATGCATCTGCGCAACGACCACCATGCCGGGCCGCATCAGGATGCCCGTGCCGTCGGGGAACTCGTAGCCGTCCATCCCGGGTGCCCAGTGCGCGAGCCAAAAGTTCGCGTCGTTGAGCTCACGCACGCCGTTCGGGTGGTCGCGGTCGTACGCTGCGCGCTCCTCCGGGCTGCCGAGCCGATCGGGCACGGCACCGCCGAAGCACTGATAGCCAGGGCCTTCCTCCGCCGCCTCGAGCGCCCTGAAGCGATCCGCCGCCTGCGGCTCCACGGCGAACAGCACGAGGTGATGGGCGATCTTCCGGTTGCCGGGGAGCGCGCGGAAACCGGTGATGTACGCGGGCCGCTCGAGCGGCCAGTCGATCACGAAGCACCGGTAGTCGTCCTTGCGGGACGGGTTCGGGAGATAGGCGTGCCCGCCCGTCGCATCGAGCGTCAGGTCGGCGGCGAAGTGCGCATGCTCGACGGGCGCCGAGCTTGCCTCTCGGCGAGCGTCGCCCTTCGGATAGCCGCGCTCCGCCCACGCGGCGATCAGCCGCCGAGCAGCAGTGCTGCGGCCGCGGCCGCTCCCCTCGTGCTCATGCCGCGCACCCCGAGCAACGGCGCTCTAGTCGAGCGAAGACGCCGACTATACTGGCGCGGCGCCTCTCCGGCCATCGGCATTGGCGCAGAGCCTCCCTCCCGGCATTCGGCACAGGCGCCTGGCTCGAGCCCATGCGCTACGCTGCCCGAAGCGTCGAATCGGATAGGTTCCCATGCCCATCATCATCCTGCTCATCCTCGCAGCGCTCGTCGCGACGTTCGGTTTCTGGGATACGGTTCAGGGGATTCTCGGCGCGATCGGCGTCGTGATTCTCATGATCGTGCTGATCGCGGCGCTGATCGCGGCGGTCGCAGCGATGGTGTGGCGCCGCGGCAAGCGTCGGCTCTTCGACCGCTGACGCGCGCTGCACCCCGGCGCCGCCGTCCGGCCCGGGGTCGAAGACGGCAGAAATGTTGCCGTCTGCAAGAATGTTCGCGGTATCCTTGCTGGCGCCTTTGCCCGCTTTGGACACCGTGATGAGCAGACGCCGCGTCGTTCCCGCACTCCCGTTCGTGTGGCCGGCCATAGCCGGGCTTGCGCTCGCGATGGCCGCCGCGTCGGTCAGCGCACAGTCGAGCTTTTCAGGGTCCGGCGCCGACGGCGAAAGCGCCAAGACGCATTGGGCCCCTTATCGCGCATCGTGGACGCTGCCGCCGTCGGTCGACCAGCGCCTCCAGGACCCGATACTCGCCGGCGCGATCGACCTCCATGCCCATCACGGCCCGGACGCGTATCCGCGCCAGTGGGATGCGTTCGAGGTCGCCGAGCTCGCGGCCTCTCGCGGCATGCGCGCGATCGTCATCAAGAATCATTGGACGGAAACCGCCGGCCTCGCGTATCTGATCCGAAAGCACGGCGCGCAGGGCATCGAGGTCTTCGGGAGCCTGACGCTCGACACGCCGGTCGGCGGCATGAATCCACAAGCGGTCCGCTACTTCGTCGACGTCACCGGCGGTTATGGGCGAGTCGTGTGGATGCCGACGCACGATTCGGAGCACGAGGTCAAGTATCTCGAGCAAGACCGGCCGTTCGTACGCGTCTCCGACAACGGCGAGCTTTTGCCGGAGACGCTCGAAGTGCTGTCGCTGATCGCCGAGCACGACCTCACGCTCGCGACGGGTCACGTGACCCCCGCGGAGACGCTGATGATCATGGCCGAGGCGCGCCGGCTCGGCATCGACCGCATCATCGTGACCCATCCGCTGCTCGGCGAGCAATACACCTATCTCTCGGACGACGAGCTGAGAGCCGCCGTCGACCTCGGCGGCGTCGTCGAGATCACGGCGAATACGCTCTACCGAGCGGGCCCTGCGCGCGAGCGTGCGTTCGCCGTGATCCGGATGCTCGGCGCCGAGAACGTGGTCATCAGCAGCGACAGCGGGCTCACCGGCACGCCGAATCTTGCCGATGCGTTCGTGATGGCGGCGCGTGCGTTGCGCGAAGCGGGATTCGACGAGCGCGATCTCGAGCTGATGTTCAAGATCAATCCGGCGCGGTTGCTCGGGCTCGACGGCGGATAGACGAAACGTCTGCCGTCGGGGACCGAAGACCGTCGCTTGGATAGGCTCACCTCAAGCGGGCTCGCCGCCCACTACGTCCGGCTTTTCCCGGGATTCGAGCAGCGACTTGTAAGCGAAGCCCGCGAGCGCCGCACCGACGAGCGGCACGATCCAAAAGAGCCACAGCTGCGCGAGCGCCCAATCGCCGACGAAGACCGCGGGACCCGTGCTGCGCGCAGGGTTCACGGACGTGTTCGTTACCGGGATGCTGACGAGGTGGATCAGCGTGAGCGCCAATCCGATCGCGATGCCGGCGAAACCGACGGGCGCACGGCTGTGCGTCGCGCCGAGGATCACGATCAGGAACATGAACGTCATCACGAGCTCGGAGACGATCGCGGCGACCATCGAATAGCCGCCGGGCGAATGCTCGCCGTAGCCGTTCGCGGCGAATCCGTCGGCCACGCTGAACTCCGGCGCGCCGCTCGCGATCACGTATAGCACCGCGGCGGCGACGACGCCTCCGATGACCTGTGCAATGATGTACGGGAGGATATCGGACGCCGGAAAGCGTCCGCCTGCCCAAAGCCCGACGGTCACGGCCGGATTGAAGTGCGCACCCGAGATCGGCCCCAACGCATAGGCGCCGGTGAGCACGGTCAGGCCGAACGCGAGCGAGACGCCTACGAGGCCGATCCCGACCTCGGGAAAGGCCGCCGCGAGCACCGCGCTGCCGCAGCCGCCGAAGACGAGCCAGAACGTGCCGAGGAACTCGGCGGTCAACTTTGCACGCATATCTAACAGCCTCCCCCTGCAGATATTTCGATTCTATTCTCGATACGGCTTCGCGTGATAGATATTTTCGCAAAAGAGTGTTAACGGCGAAGCCTGCCGTCTTACGACGATGCGTTCCGGTCAACGACCCGCGCGACTATCGTGACGAGCGACCGAGGACGAGCGCCGCCCAGGAACCGGCCACGTATACAAGAGCTCTGCGGAGAAGCGTTGGATCGTAGCTTTGGCCAGTGCGCGACGCGTGCATGAGCCCGGGAGCCGCTGGCGCTCGTTGCCGCCCGGCTGTCGAGTGCAAGGTTTCCCGGATCGCGGTTACTCGAAGAACGGATACCCCTCGGTCGCGTAACGCCGCATCCCCTCCTCGTTGATCTCGACGCCGATGCCGGGCTTCTCGGAGACCGTCAGGAACCCGTCGTCGTCGACCATCGGGCCGTCGAACGTGACGATCTCCTGATACATCGGATCCTCGTGGAAGTAGATCTGCCACTCCATGATCATGAAGTTCGGCACGGACGCGCAGACGTGCGCCGTCGCCATCGCGCCGAGCATCGACGAGACCATGTGCGGAGCGAACGGCACGTAGTAGAGCGCGGCGAGGTTCGCGATACGTTGCCCCTCGCCGAGGCCGCCGGCCTTCTGGAGATCCGGCATGATGATGTCGACGGCGCCCATCTGGAGCAACGGCAGGAATTCGTGCGCGAGATAGAGGTTCTCGCCGGCGCAGAGCGGCGTCGACGTCTCGAGCTGGATCTGCTTGTACGCCTCGGGATTCTCGGCCGGAACCGGCTCCTCGAGCCACATCAGGTTCAACGGCTCGAGGCGTTTCGCGACGCGCTTCGCGGTCGGCAGGTCGTAGCGGGCGTGCATGTCCGCGCAGATATCGATGTTCGGGCCGACCTGCTCGCGTGCAGCGGCCATCTGCTCGTACATCCGCTCGATCTCGGCGTTGCTCGCGGTCCAGTTGTAGCGGTCGTACTTGTTCGGATCGTTCGCCTGGTCGAGATCGAACTTGACCGCCGTCATGCCGTAGTCGACGGCCTTCTGCGCGTGCTCGGCGAACTGCTCCGGCGTCGGACGATTCGTCTGGTAGAGGGCCGTGTCCATGTAGAGCCGGACACGGTCGCGGAACTTGCCGCCGAGGAGCTGATACACGGGCAGGCCGAGCGCCTTGCCCGCGAGATCCCAAAGCGCGGTCTCGACCGCGGCGAGCGCCGCGAGATACATCCCGCTCTGCGCGCCGCCGAACACGCCCGCCATGCGGATCTCGTGGAACAGCCGATGCACGTCGAGCGGATTACGCCCGCGCAGCATGCGTCCCCAGCCGAGCACGAGCTGCGCGGTGCCGCGGACCGCGTCGGCGCCCTCGCCGTGGCCGACGATGTCCTGATTCGTGTAGATCTTCACGAACAGATGACTGCCGCCGCGGATGTAGCCGATCTTGAGGTCGGTGATCCTGAGATCCGACGGCCGCGAGTAGGGTCTCACGCCGTCGAGGCGGGACTGGGCTTCCTGGGCGTACACCGCGGAAGGGGCCGCCGCTAGCGCTGCGGCGCTCAAGGTGCTTTGCGACAGGAAGGCTCGACGTGAATACTTGTTGCTCATCTGTGCCCCCTCGTGTCAGACACTTTTTTTCCTGCGGAAAAGGGTGTCTGACACAGTCAGAACGTCCGGTCTCGGAGCAGCTCCTGGATCTGGTCCCTCGGCACCGGCAGCTCGTCGATGTGGTCCTCGAGCCATTGCGAGAAGTCCCGCTCGATCTCCGGGCTCCAGCGCGTGTCGATCTGCGCCGACGTGTAGACGCCTTCGCGAATCCGCTGCTGGCCGAACATGTCGCGTAGCCGCACGATCTCTGACGTCTTCACGACGCGCTCGGCGAGATGCGGCGGGATGAAGATCACGCCGCCGTCGCGGCCGAGCACGACGTCGCCGGGCATGACCATGACCTCGCCGATGCGGGTCGGTCCGTTGATCGATACGAGCGTCGTGTTGAGGTCCCCGTCCGGATTGTTCAAGTGATGCGACGGATGGTAGCCGCGGAAGAACGCGGTGAATCCTTCGATCTCTTTGAGCCCCGCGATATCGCGCAGCGCGCCGTCGTAGACGAGGCCGTTGCCGGACCGGGCGTGGATCGCGCTGCCGACGTTGTCGCCGACCGTCGGGCCGTCCTTTATCAGCCCGAATTGATCCGCGACATAAACGTCACCCGGCTGCAGCATCTCGACCGGCCACGTGTTCTGTCCGCCCTTGCGGCCGTGTGCGAGACCGTAGGACTGAATCGCCCGATGCACGTCCGGACGGCCCGGCATGAAAACCGCCGTCAGCGCACGGCCGACGAGGACGCCGTCGGGATTCAGCACCTGCCAGTCGCCCGCGTACTGGTGCCTGTAGTTGTTGTTGCGGAGGACCGCCCAGGCTTCCTCGAGCGTGACGAGCTTCATCCGCTCGAGAATGTCGTCCGGCACCTTGGGACGGCCGTCCGGGAAACGCTCTCCCTGCCACTCGGGCGTCAGCGCGATCAGCGCCTCCCTCGAGAGCTGAACTTCCTGCGCGTGAGACGCGAGTGACGCGACGCTCGCCAGGAGCGCCGCAAGCAGCGCGACCGAGCGGCGTGGACGTCGGAGCTCGTAGCGAATCGATCGTTTCATTGTGCCGCGCTCGTCGAGATGGCCGAAACCCGCCCTTCGCCTTTCGGCGGCGACGGAACGCGGCAATGGGCACCATCACGAATCGTGATGGCACGTATCACCACCCCCCTTCCGTCTCGCGGGCGTTCTTTTTTATCGAGACGTTCAAACTGTAGCGAAACGTCGACGTCCGAGAAAGTCTCGTCGCGACCGGAAGCGCAGGCCGGCCGTCGAACGGAAGGTCACCATGCCTCCGGCTCGCCGTCGTAGCGCAGGAACTTCCCGGAGTCCTCGAGCGTCGCCCTGTCGATCGTCTCGATCATGTGACCAACCGTGAACGACACCTCGAGCATGATCGGATTGCCCCGCAAGTACTCCTGGTGCTCGGTCAGGGTCGGCCCGGGGTTCAGCATCAGCACCGTGACGCCGTCCGGCCTCACCGAAGACGCGACGATCTGCATCTCGCGGTTCAGCGCGGCCTTGCTCATCCGATAGAACGTCGCGCCCGGGCGCGGATGCGGCAGCTCTCCGGTGATCGTGCCGTTGCTCGAGCTGATCGCAACGATCTTCTTCTGCTCGCTCGCCTTCACGTTCTCGTAGAACGCCTCCGACACGATCAGCGGCCCCTTGATGTTGACGGCCATGATCGTGTCGAGCAGGTCGTAATCGAAGCGGCCGAAGGACTGGGTGGTCCAATCGCCCGGACAGTAGACGTCCGCGGGGTCGCATCCGCTTCGGTCGTTGTAGACGCCGGCGTTGTTGATCAGCACGTCGATCGGCGTATCCGCGAGCTTCGCGGCGAGCGCGCGCGCCTGCTCCGCGCTCGTGACGTCGAGCGTCTCGATGCGCACGTTCGGGAACTTTGCGGCGAGCGCCGCCAGGGAGTCCGGAATTTCACGTCGCCGATGCGTCGCGATCGTCGTCCAGCCCCGCTCCGCGTATTGCTTCGCGAACTCGAGGCCGATGCCGGAATTCGCGCCGGTGATCAGCACCGTCTCCGCGAAGAGCCGCATCGGCGCGAGTGCCGCAACGGCGATGGTCAGACCGACGAGCGCAGCGAACGTGCGTCGCCCGCGCGACTGGGCCCCTGGTACTGAGCGCGACATCGGCGTCTCCGGCGAG
Organism: uncultured Gammaproteobacteria bacterium; assembly: GCA_964553875.1. Classification (GTDB taxonomy): domain Bacteria; phylum Pseudomonadota; class Gammaproteobacteria; order Steroidobacterales; family Rariloculaceae; genus ZC4RG20. The sequence continues at coordinate 17,568 of CAZKNH010000009.1, forward strand.
GGTGGTCTCGAGAACGCATCGTACAGCAGTCCCGAACACGAGCAAGCGACCTCGGCCAAGCGAGCCCCTCTGCAGCCATTGTGGAAAAAGTTCAGCGTTCGGCGATGCCAACCTGCCGCCGACCGGCAACACTTGCCTGCGCCCCTCTCCTGCTGCGTTTCGCCGCGTTCCGCGCGCGCCGCGACACGTTCCGGCGTCGGGCAGCGGTGACACATCGGGACGTTCCAACGGGTCGCACCGCAGGCCGAAAAGCCCGGAAACCGCGCGGTGACAGGCAAAACGCTTGGATGGCACATCGATTGCAGTAAGCATCGCGAAGGGGGGAGCCGGAGTGCTTCCTCGGTGTTCAACGAGACATGGAGAAGTGACCGATGAAGAAGCTTTCCATCACGCTGCTGGCCCTCGGCTTTGCCGGTGCGGCCCTTGCGCAGGATGCGCCTTCGTTCGAGGACGTCGATGTGAACCAGGACGGTTCGATCAGCCGTGAAGAGGCTGCTGCGGTCGAGGGGCTCGACTTCTCGACGGCCGACCTGAATCAGGACGGCTCGCTCGATCGGCAGGAGTACCAGGCGGCCACCAGCGGCAGCTCGGAGTAAGACTCCCGCCTCACGGACGGGCGGGCAGCGCGCGGCCCTCCCGTCCCACCTCTAAGGGCAGGGTCGGCGCACCGGCTTGGGCCGGTGCGCCGATCTTCATTTGTCACCTGCCGCAAGACGCGACTTCCGCGGTGGAGCGCAGCGGCACCGGGGTCGGCGGCTCCTGGCCCTCGGATAGTCGAAGTAGCGGTACACGCCTCGGCCGCGGACTCACGCGCTGCCGCTCCGTCGTCGCCGCTCGACGTCGAGCAGCGCGCGCTTGCGATCCGTGCCCCACCTGTAGCCCCCGATCCCGCCGTCGCCGCGAAGCACGCGGTGACACGGCACGAGCACCGCGACGCGGTTAGCCGCGCACGCGCGCGCGACAGCGCGTATGGCGCTCGGCGTACCGATGCCGGCCGCGACGTCACCGTAGCTCATCATGGCGCCTTCCGGGATCTCGAGCAGGAACCGCCAGACTTTGACTTGAAACGCCGTTCCGCGAAGATCGAGCGGCAAGTCCGGACGCGGTCCGCCGGCCTCGACGTGCTCGACGAGCGCGTCGAGCCACGCATCGAGCGCGGGCGAATGTGCGCCCGGGGCGGGCTCGAGCGCCGCCCGCGGGAACTCTTTCCGCAGCCGCTCGACGAGGCTTTCCTCGTCGTCGCCGAACTCGGCGAAGCACACGCCTCGTTCGGTCGCGGCGAGGAGCAACGCGCCGAGGGCCGTGCCGCGGCAGGCATACACGATGCGTTCCCCGGCTCCGCCCGCCCGGTACGCGCTCGGCGTCATGCCGAGGCTTCGCGTCGGAACCTCGTAGAGCCTGCTGCTCGAGCCGAAGCCCGCGGCGTAGATCGCTTCGGTGACGTCCTGCTGCTTCTTGAGCGCCGCCTTGAACTCGCGGATCCGCACCGCATCCTGAAACGCCTTCGGTGAGACGCCGAACGCGGCCTTGAATGCGCGCCGGAAACGCGACGGCGACAGGCCTGTGCGCATGGCAAGATCGTCGACCGTCAGGCGCTCGTCGCTATGCGCCTCGATGTGCCGAGCTGCCGCCACGAGAGCACGAAGGCCGGGGCTCGCCTCGTCCGGCCGGCACCGCTTGCAAGGCCGATAGCCCGCTTCGGCCGCGGCTTTTGCGTCCGCGAAGAACCGCACGTGCTCCGGACGTGCGGCGCGTGCCGGGCACGACGGCCGGCAATAGACACCGGTCGTCACCACGGCGTAAACGAACCGCCCCTCGTAGGCGGGATCGCGGCGACGCATCGCGTCGCGCATTTCGGTTTCGGTGATCATGGCTTTCGAGCTCGCCCGTGACATGAGGGTCGCAGGTTAGCCGCGCCAATGAAAGCGCGCGCTCCGATTCCGGCCGTGGAATCGCCCGAAGGGGCTCCGCGCCGTTCCGGCGGCCTGCTATGCTTGCGCGCTTTCGTCGCACCTCGGCCTTCCGTGACCCGCTCCGATCATCTCCGGCCCGTGCTCGGCATCGCGCTGAAGCTCACGTCCGTCGTGCTGCTGTCGAGCATGGCGGCGTGCGTGAAGTGGCTCGGCGATGCGGTGCCGAGCGGTCAGATCATCTTCGTCCGCGGCGTGATCTCGATTGCCGTGCTCGCGCTGATCGCGTGGCGGGTCGAAGGGCTGCACGTCTTGAAGACGTCGAACTGGCGGTCGCACGCGCTCCGATCGCTGTCCGGCACGATCAGCATGTTCTGCCTGTTCGCGTCCCTGACGCTGATCCCGTTCGCGGACGTCACGGCGATCACGTTCACGGCGCCGATGTTCCTGACGCTCCTCGCGATGCTGTTCCTCGGCGAGCGAATCCACTGGTTTCGGTGGACGGCGCTTGCGATCGGCTTTCTCGGCGTCGTCGTCATGATCGGACCGCACCTCTCGCTCGGCTCGGGCAACCCGCTCGGCGTACTGCTTGCGCTCGGGGCGGCCGTGTTCTCCGCGCTCGCGATGATGTTCCTGCGCAGCATGAGCGGCGTCGGCCGCGAGCACGCGATCACGATCACGTTCTATTTCTCGTTGACGTCGATGCTGTGCGCGGCGCTGACCGCGGTAGCGGGTTGGCCGATGCCGACGGCGGAGCAATGGCTCGCGATCGTCGCCGCGGGCCTCCTCGGCGTGTTCGGTCAGCTCCTGATGACGATGTCGTACCGGTACGCGGAGGCCTCGACGATCGCCCCGCTCGACTACGGCAACTTGCTCGTCGCCGTGCTCTACGGCTATTTCGTGTTCGACGAGGTGCCGGGGCTCTCGACGTGGCTCGGCGCTCCGCTCGTGATCGCGGCGGGTCTCATTATCTTGTGGCGGGAGTATCGGCGCTCGGTGCCGCGGGCGCCGATGGCGGCGCAATCCTGATGAACGGGCGCCGGCCAGGGGCGGCCGAGCGCCGGGCGCCCGACGTTGGGAGCCCGGCGGGATCCGACCCGCCGATGCCCCCCCCCGTCAAAGGCGCGCCGTCGGGCTACCTCATCTCGGCGATCACGCCGTCGAGGCCCACGCGCATCTCGAGCCCGCCCCAGTTGAACTCGGACTCGAGCATCTTCTGGATGTCTTCGCGCGAACGCTGCTGCGCGTTCATCTGGCGCACCATGCTCTGCGTGTTCTTGAGATACTCGATGTAACCCTCGAGGTTCGCCCGGTCGGTCATGCCGCTGTGGCCCGGGATGACCGTGTCGAAGTCGAGCTCGAGCACCCGCTCGAGCGTGCGCGTCCAGTCGCGCAGGCTCCCGCCGGCGCTGTAGTCGATCACCGCGCGGTAGGGCCCGTAAAGCGCGAACAGGTCGCCCGTGATGACGACGCGCTCCGTCGGCAAGTGCACGATCACGTCACCGTTCGTGTGCCCGCGGCCGAAGTAGTGCAGATCGATCGGCATGTCGTCGAGGTAGATCCGCAGGTAGTCGCGCAGAACGATGTTCGGCAACCCCTGGAGCTCGCGCTCGGCCATGATCTCTCGCGCGTTCTCGGAGGCGACGATCGCAGCGCCGACGTTCTGCATCGCCGGATTGCCGCCCGTATGGTCCGGGTGCATGTGCGTGTTGATGACGTAGAGCAGCGGGGCCTCCGTCACCTGCCGCACGAAGCGCATGATCCCGTCGTGGTCCTGCGGGAACTTGTCGTCGATCAGGACCGCGCCCTCGTCTCCGACGATCAGCGTCGCGTTGCCGGACGACGCGTTCCGGATCATGTAGATGTTCTCCTTGACCTCGACGAGCGTAAGCTCCGGCGGACCGAAGCCGCCTTGCGCATGGACCGCCGACGAGATTCCGAACGACGCCGCGAGGATCGCGGCCACAGACGCTACCGTTGTTCTCATTTCAAGCTCCCTGAATCAGCGCCAGAACGGGCTCCAGCCGTTCGTCGAACGATACGGTAACCTGACGCCCATCGCCTCCTGATCGGATATCCGATACTTCTCGATCTTCTGAATGTGAGCCGACGCGAAGTCGAACGGCTCGTAGTCCATCCGCCGCTCCGTGATCTGGCCGTCCCGCCCATAAATCTGGAACGTGTTCGTCTCGAACGCGTGGCGGAAATGCGAAAGGCTGAAGACGAGACCGGTCACCTCGTCGGCGATCCAGACTCTCTGCAGATCGATCGACGTGATGTACGTGAAGGTCCGCGAGTTCATCTGGTCGAAGCAGCTCTGCCTCGGCAGGCCGTCGAAGCCCAAGCCCTCGCCGCCCGCCGTGATCATGCCGTTCTCGCGCCGCTCGCAGTCGTCTGCGAAAAGCGTCGCTTCGCCGTTGCTCTGCAGGAGCGCGTCGTAGTACGAGGCCGCGATCACAAGCATCAGCTCGCGGGGGATGCGGTCCCACTTCGGCAGCTCGGTGACGAGGCTCTTGCGGGGCGTCTGCAGGTTGGGCAGCACGTTCGGGCCGACGTTCGCGACGAGATGCTCGACCTCGGTGATCTCGTCGTTCTCGACCTTGAGCCTCAGCGCGAGCAAGTGATTCTGCTGACCGGCCTCGATCAGGCCCATGAAGCCGATCTGGCGCGCGACGGGATCCGGCACGTAGATACGGAACGTATCGGACGCGCCGGTGGCCGTCTCCCACAGCCCCTGGCCGATCTCGAGGACCTCGGTGTTCTCCGTGTACTTGACACGTACTGAAAAGGGCGCGGCATCACGGTCGCCGGCGACCATCGCATCGATATACGTATCGACCATGCCCTTCAGGCAATCGCGGTCGCACGGACCTGGCTCTTCCCAAAGCCGCGCCTGCCCGGCGGCGGTGCCCGCGACGAGGATGCCGAGGAGCGAAAGGCTTGCCAGCGCGTGCAGTCTTCTTCTCGTTGTCATTACGGGGTCTCCGTCCACCGTGCAGCGGACCGGCGTCTTATATCACCTTCTTATGCACGGTCCGCCGACGTCAAGCATTCTTGATCTTCGATTACCGATCTTCGGGCGGCCGGGCGCCAATCCGCAGAGCAAGCGCCGTCACGCGCACGACCGCTCGAGCGCGTCGCTAGCGCTCGCGCATCGCTTCGGGCTTTGCACCACGGGCGAAGCAGCCCCGCCGTTTCCCCGCCGCACGGGAAAACGGTCCAGGGCACGTCAGGGATGCCGGCTTTTCCTGCTAAGCTCTATTCGTGCTGACGGGAGAAACGGGCGGCCGTGGCAGCCGCGGGGAACGGCCGAACGGCGGTCCCCCTCCCCCTCGGCGCGCAACTCGAATAACCAGAAGCTCAGGAGAACCTTGGCATGTTCGGACGTCGCCGTGCACCCTTTGCCCGCGCCATCGGACTCGCAGCAGTCCTGAGCGTCTTCGTCGGCCTGTCGTCGCGCCCGGCGCTCGGTCAGGAATGCGACCGTGACTGCCTCACCGACCTGATGACTCGGTTCATCGATGCGCTCGTCGCGCACGACCCGTCGACGCTTCCGCTCGCCGAGAACGTGAAATACACGGAGGACTCGCGCCTCGCGCGACTCGGCGAAGGCATCTGGCAGAGCGTGACCGCGAAGGGGGACTTCCGTCAGGACTACGTCGACACGCGCAAGCAGGTCATCGGCTCGCACGTGCTGCTCCACGAGGACGACGTGCAGGTGCTCTATTCCGTGCTGCTCCACGTCGCCGGGAAACAGATCGCCGGCATCGAGACGCTCGTGCAGCGCGTCGGTCCGAACGGCCGTTTCCAGCCGACCGAGCTCGGCGGGCCGATTCGCGGGATGAACGACCCCGTGCCGCCCGGCATGAGGAACTCACGCGAGGAAATGGTGAGGATCGCGCTGACCTATGCCGAAGGCCTGCGGGTCGGCAACTTCACCGACGCCGGCACGCCGTTCTCGGACGACGCGTACCGCGTCGAGAACGGCGTGATCACCGCCGATCAGCGGGATCCGCGGCGGCGCATGTACGAGCAGAACATCATCGTGCATCCCGGCATCATTGCGAGCGTCGCCGCCGTGGACGAGGAGAACGGCACGGTGCTGCTGTGGATGAACTTCGGCCACACCGGCAACCAGTACGGCGAAGGCAACTCGCTCGTGACGTTCGAGGCGTTCAAGGTCTGGGGCGATCAGATTCATTCGATCAACGCGTTCTTCAAGGGCCTGCCGATCTCGACCGCGCGATTCTGGCCGAGCTCGGATCCGGTGCCGCGCGTGTACTGACGCGGCCGTGATCGGCCGTCGGAGCGACGACGAGGACCGATGCGAAGGGTCCCCCCGGTGAAATCGACGGGCATCCGCAGCGTCGCGTACGACGCGGATGCCCGCACGCTCGACGTCGAGTTCTCGTCCTCGCGAGTCTATCGCTACTTCGACGTGCCGCCGTCGGTCTACGAGTGGCTCACGCGCGTCGAATCGAAGGGACGGTTCATCAACCGGCTCGTCAAGGACCGATATCGGTACGAGCGAATCGACGTCGCTCGAGACTCCGACGAGGAAGCGGACCTGCTCGAAAGCCTGCGCAAGTCCCTCGACGACCGCGGGAAGGACGATTGACCGACGGGGCAGCGCAGCTCCAACGCTCGGCGCCGCGCCGCGGATACCTGCACGCGGCAAGATATTGTATAAACTCGAGGAGTTCTCGAGTCGTCTCGGAGTAGCCGCGAGCCGGGCCACGCCATGAGCGCGAATGGGCCAATTCGAGCAGAGCCGAACCGCGTGCGCCGCACGGCCCGAACGCCGGCGCTCGCGCTCGCGGCGCTTGCCGCGGGCTGCAGTATCGGCGGCGGCGACCGTATCGACACTGCAGCCGACGCGGCGCGCACGCTCGACCGGTACTGCGCCGATTGTCACAATCCTCAAGACTATTCCGGCGACCTTTCCTTTCATCGGCTCGATCCGACCGACGTCGGCACCGACCCGGAAGCCTGGGAGCGCGTCGTGCGCAAGCTCCGCACGCGCACGATGCCGCCGCCCGAGGCCCCCCGGCCGTCGGCAGAGGTCTACGCATCGCTCGCGGGCTGGCTCGAAGCCGAGCTCGACGCCGCCTCCGCGCCCTACCCCGGCCCGCCCGTGTTGCGCCGGCTGAACCGCGCGGAGTACGCGAACGCGATACGCGACCTCCTCGATCTGGACGTCGACGCGGCGACGCTGCTGCCGCCGGACGACTCCGCTTACGGGTTCGACAACATCGGTGACCTCCTCGGCGTCTCGCCGTCGCTGCTCGAGCGCTATCTCAAGGCCGCCGACGTCGTGAGCGCGCTCGCGATCGGGGATCCTGCGACGGCACCCGGGGCGACGACGTACAAGGTGCGCGGCGATCAGTCCCAGGCCTTGCATCTCGACGGGCTGCCGCTCGGCACCGTCGGCGGGATCGGGGTCGACCATGTGTTCCCGCTCGACGGCGAGTACGAGCTCGCCGTGACGCTCTTCCGCACGAACCTCGAGCACATCCGCGGCCTCGAGCATCCGCACACGCTCGAGATCGCCGTCGACGGCGAGCGCGTGCTGCTCGAGGAGATCGGCGGCGATCGCGACATCGCGATCGATGCCGCGACGATCACCGAGCGCTCGGACGCGGTCGACGCACGGCTGCGCGTGCGCGTGCCGATCGAGGCGGGCCCTCGCCGCGTCACGGCCACGTTCGTCCGCAAGATCGGCGCCGGCACGAATCGGCTGCGCCCGTTCTTGCGGAGCAACTCCGGCACGTACGACGCAACGGGGCGGCCGCACGTCGAGACGCTGACGATCACGGGGCCGTTCTCGCCGACCGGCGCGGGCGACACGCCGAGCCGGCGCCGCATCCTGACGTGCGTGCCGGCCGTCCCCGAGGAAGAGTCTCGCTGCGCGCGCGAAATCCTCGCTCTGCTCGCGAGACGTGCATACCGCCGCCCCATCGACAATGCGGATCTCGAGCGGCTGATGCCCTTCTACGAAAAGGGCCGCGCGAACGGCACGTTCGAAACCGGCATCCAGCTCGCGCTCCGCCGCATCCTCGCGAGCCCGTCGTTCGTGTTCCGCGTCGAGCCCGAGCCTCCGCACGTCGCGCCCGGCGAGGCGTACGCAATCGGCGACGTCGAGCTCGCGACGCGGCTCTCGTTCTTTCTATGGAGCAGTCTCCCGGACGACGAGCTGCTCGCGCTCGCCGAGCGCGGCGAGCTCGGCGACGAGACCGTGCTGCGGGCGCAGGTGCAGCGGATGCTGGCCGATCCGAAAGCGGACGCGCTCGTCGAGAACTTCGCGGGCCAATGGCTGCACCTCAGGAACCTCGACAACATCAATCCGAACTCGGACGAATTCCCGGACTTCGACAACGACCTGAGACGGGCCTTCCGCCGCGAGACCGAGCTCTTCTTCGCGAGCATCATGCGGGAGGATCGCAGCGTCGTGGAGCTGCTCACGGCCGACTACACGTTCGTCGACGAACGGCTCGCACGCCATTACGGCATCCGGAACGTCTACGGCAGCCGTTTTCGACGCGTGACGCTCGGGCCCGAGCTTTCCGCCCGCCGCGGGTTGCTCGGCAAGGGCGGCATCCTGATGGCGACGTCGCATGCCGACCGCACCGCGCCGTCGCTGCGCGGCAAGTGGATCCTCGAGAACCTGCTCGGCACACCGCCTCCTCCGCCGCCGGCCGACGTGCCGGCACTCGAGACCGAGGTCGGCCCCGCCCCGAGGACATTGCGCGAGCGGCTCGAAATGCACCGCGAGGCGCCGGCGTGCGCAGGGTGCCATGAGCTCATCGATCCGCTCGGCTTCGCGCTCGAGAACTTCGACGCGGTCGGCCGGTGGCGAACGCTCGACGGCCGCGAGCCGATCGACGCGCGCGGCCGACTCGCGAGCGGCGTCGAGGTCGACGGCGTCGATGCGCTGCGCAGCGCCCTCGTCGAGGCCCCCTCGGTCTTCGTGCAGACCTTCACCGAGAAGCTTTTGACGTACGCGCTCGGCCGGGGCCTGCGCCACTACGACATGCCGGTCGTGCGCGCCATCGTCCGGGATGCCGCTGCCGACGACTATCGCTTCTCGTCGATCGTGCTCGGCATCACGTCGAGCACTCCATTTCGAATGCGCGTGAAAAACACGCCGGAAGTAGCTGATGAATAGGAGCTTATGATGATGTTCATCACGCGAAAGCGCCTTCCGAGACGCACGTTCCTGCGCGGCGCCGGAGCGGCCGTCGCATTGCCGTTCCTCGACGCGATGCTTCCGGCGATGCCCGCTCGCGCAGAGACCGGACCGTCCCCGCTCCGGTTCGGCGCCGTCTACCTGCCGAACGGCTGCCCGATGGACTACTGGATGCCGCCCGGGCCGGCCGGCGTGATCGAGCTGACGCCGATCCTCGAGCCGCTCGCGCCGTTCCGGGACCGGATGATCGTCGTCAACAACCTGTCGCGCCCGGGCGGCAGGACCGTCACGGATCACGCCGTCAGCTCCGCGGGCTGGTTGAGCGGCGCGGTCGCGAAGCAGACCGAGGCCGAGGACATCCGCGTCGGCATCACGATCGATCAGGTCCTCGCGAAGCGTCTCGGCCAGGACACGCCGTTCCCGTCGCTCGAGTACGCGACCGAGGACTTCTCGGGCTATATCGGCGGCTGCGTGCCGGGCTACAGCTGCGCGTACATGAACACGATCTCGTGGGCGTCCGATACGGAGCCGCTGCCGATGGAGATCGATCCTCGCGCGGCGTTCGAGCGCCTCTTCGGGCGCGCGGGCACGCACGAGGAACGCCTGCGCCGATGGCACGAGGACCAGAGCATCCTCGATTCGGTCGCGGACGAGGCGCGCTCGCTGCAGCAGGCCGTGAGCGCACCTGACCGGCGCCGGATCGACGAGTACTTGAGCAACGTCCGCGAGATCGAGCGGCGGATCGCGAGAACGATGGCGAAGGGGGCGAGCGGCGCGGAGTCGATGCCCGCACCGATCGGCATTCCCGAATCGTTCGCCGAGCATATGCGGCTCATGTTCGACCTGCTCGTCGTCGCCTATCAGGCGGATCTGACGCGGGTCTTCACGTTCATGACCGGACGGGAAGCGAGCCAACGCACCTTTCCCGAGCTCGGCCTCCGCGAGACGCATCACGATACGTCTCACCATGGGCGCCAGCCGGAGAAGATGGCGCAGCACGCGAAGATCAACGCCTATTTTGCTGCGCTTTTCGCGGAGTTCCTCGCGAAACTCGCCGCTTCGGAAGAAGCCGACGGCTCGCTGCTCGACCACTCGCTGATCGTGTTCGGCGCCGGCATGAGCGACGGTCAGGCGCACGGCCCCTACCCGCTTCCGTTCGCGGCGTTCGGCGGCTTGGGCGGGCGGCTGCGCGGCAACCGCTATGTCATCGCGCCCGAGTGGTCGTCGATCGCGAACCTCTGGCTCGGCGTCGCGGGGCTCTACGACATTCCGATCGAGCGGTTCGGCGAAAGCACGGCGCGGTTCGAGCTGGCCTGATGAGCGTCGCGCCTTCGCGCTCGGGTCCGCCGGCTCGCGCCGCGAGGCGATGCGGGACGGCTTGCGTGGTCCTCCTGGCCGCGGTCGCGGCGGCAGTGCCCACGGCGATCGTCGCCGCGTCCCGCGGAGAAACACCGCTCGTCGCGGCGATCAAGCGCGGCGACACCGAGCGCGCGCTCTCGCTGATCGCAACCGGCGACGTCGATGCGGCCGAGGCCGACGGCACGACGGCGCTCCACTGGGCCGCGTGGGCCGGTGACACCGCGCTCGTCGAGGCGATCCTCGCAGCCGGCGCATCGCCGATCGCTGTGAACCGGTATGGCATGACCGCGCTGCACCTCGCGGCGGAGAACGGCGACGTGCCGACGCTGCGCGCGCTGCTCGAGGCTGGCGCGGACCCGAACGCGACGCTGCCCGAAGGCGAGACCGTGCTGATGACGGCAGCACGAGCGGGCGTACCCGAAGCCGTGGAGCTGTTGATCGAGCACGGCGCCGACATCCACGCACGCGAGGGCTGGCACGGCGAGAACGCGTTGATCTGGGCAGCCGTCGAGGATCACGCCGACGTGATCCGCGTTCTCGTCGCAAAAGGCGCGGACGTCGATGCGCGGTCGGCGCGGCAGTCGTTTCAGCGTCGGCGGCTTGGCCAGTCGATCCTGCCGCTGGGCGAGTGGACGGCGCTGCTGTACGCGGCGCGCGCGAACGCTCTCGACGCCGGACGCGCGCTCATCGAGGCCGGCGCGGACCTCGACCTCGTCGATCCCGATGGGGCGACCGCGCTCATCATCGCGATCATCAATGGGCACTACGAGTTCGCCGCGATGCTCGTCGAAGCCGGCGCCGATCCGAACGTCGTCGAAGCGACCGGGATGGGGCCGCTCTACGCCGCCGTCGACATGCATCGGCTCGCGGTCGGCCACGGCCGTCCGAACCCCAAGCCTGCGGGACCCCTCGATGCCGCCGACATCGTGCGACTGCTGCTCGACCACGGCGCCGATCCGAACGCGCAGCTGCGTACGCCGATCATGCAGCGCCAGCATACGGCAGGAGACGCAGCGCTCGGCGAAGGCGCAACGCCGCTGCTGCGTGCCGCAAAATCCGGCGACATCGAGATCGTGCGGCTTCTCATCGACGCCGGCGCGGACCCGATGCACACGATGCCGAACGGATCGACCGCGCTCACGTACGCCGCCGGCCTCGGCTGGCGTAACGGCAGCCCCCTCGCGCCGTCGTTCGACCAGGGCAGCGACGACGAAGCGGTCGAGACGCTCCGCCTGCTGCTCGACCTCGGCCTCGATATCGACGGGCAGAACGCGGATGGCAACACGCCGCTGCATGCCGCCCTCACCGGCCGCGGCTCCGAAGCGATCATCCGCTTCCTGATCGAGGCCGGTGCGGATCCGCGCATCCCGAACAACCGCGGCGAGACCGCGCTCGATCTCGCCGAAACGAGAGCCGCGCCCGGAATCATCGAGCTGATGCGCGCACCACGTTGAGGCGCAAACTTCTTGCCCCTCGCTTCGCCGGCGACCCTGTGACCACCGGCGACCTGTCCGCCCTCGAGTAGAAAGCGCTCGGAAGATCACCTGAGTGACGGCCACCCGACTGCGGAGGCCGACGAACGCGCCTTCTCGGCCTCCGTTCCCGTCGCAGATTCGTGATCATTGTGGCCCCAGGAGCTTCCAGTTCACGGATTCCCCACAGCGATCTCGTTGCGGCTGACCAAAACTGCGGCGCTACGTTGAGGACGGTCGTGCATGAACCCGGAACGATTGACAATTTTTGACGGTTGAATCACGCCGCGCCTTGTCGTTGCCACTAGAATACGCCGCGTCGAAACGATATGGACAGATTTCCATGACGTCAGACATGCCAGCTCCCGCAAGCATCTCAATGCCGTCACGGCGTCATAGCAAGCTCGGGCTGATCGGCTCGGCGCTTCTCGCGCTCCTCGGCGCCGCCGGCTGCAGCAACTCGTCCGATGGTCCGGTGCTCCTCGCCATCGATCCGCCGACCGCAACCATCGAAGCGGGCGAGTCGATCACGCTCACGGTGGTCGCTCAGAACACGAACATCGTTTGGCCGGACACGGTAGAAGGCAGTTTCTTCGTGCACGGCCATCAAGCCACCTACACGCCGCCGCCGGTCGGGGGAGAGTACGAGTTTGCGGTCACGGCGGGTGCGAACGGCGCCAAAGCGGTGGCCACCGTCGAGGTATTCGTTCCTCCGCCCCCCGAGATCACGTCGTTCCATTTACCCGGTCTCCCGCCGCCGACGATCGATCACGACGCAAGAACCATCGTGTTCTCGACTAGTGAATGGATCGATGGACTGGAATCCCTCGTGGCCGAGTTTTCGGCGTCGGGCACGGTGACCGTCGGCAACGTCCCGCAAACGAGCGGAGAGACTGCGAACAACTTCTACCGCGACGTCGTCTACACGGTCGCTACAGGCAAGTACGCCCGCCGCCGCTACACGGTGCGGGTCGAGTCGCCGCAGACGACCGGTCTGCCGATCGTCAAGATCGACACGAAGGACAACGTTCCGATCACGAGCAAGGAAGAGTACGTTCGGACGAACATTCAGGTCATCGACCCGCAGAATCCGGACTACAGCTTCACGCGGACCGAATACGAGGACGAGATCCGAGGAAGGGGAAACACGACCTGGGGCTACCCGAAGAAACCGTACCGGATGAGGTTCCGACAGAAGCAGTCGCTATTCGGACTGACTCCCGCAAGGAACTGGGTGCTCCTCGCGAACTATCAGGACCCGACGCTGATGCTGAACAGCGTCACGTTCGAGATCGGACAGCGCTTCGGGCTGCCCTTCACGCATCACTACGTGCACGTGGAGGTGTTCCTGAACGAGGAATACCAAGGCAGCTACCTGTTGACCGAGCACGTGCAGGTGCATGAAGGCCGAGTCGAGATCGACGAGGATGCGGGGTTCTTCGTCGAGCTCGATCTCCACTACGACGAGGATCCGAAGTTCACGACCGCGCATTACGCGCTGCCCGTGATGATCAAGTCTCCGGAGGACCTGCCCGATCCGTCCGGATACGATTTCGTCAAAGACGCGATCCATGCCCTCGAGGAGGCACTGATCGACCCGTCGTTCCCCGAGAGCGGCTATCGCGATCTGATCGACATGGACACGTTCGTCGACTTCCTGATGATCAACCAGCTCGTGATGAACACCGAGCTCGGCTGGCCGAAGAGCGTGTACATGTACAAGGATGCGGAGGGACCCATCGGCCTGGGGCCGCTTTGGGATTTCGACTGGGGCTTCAGCTACGGGGGCATCGGGCACCAGTACTTCTTGACTGCCGAAGGGCTCGTCAACTTACACCCGTTCTTCGCCCGATTCTTCGACGATCCGGCTTTCGTCGCTCGCTACAAGGCGCGCTGGGAATCGGTGCAGGACGAGCTCGAGTCGATGCCGGAGTTCATCGAGTCGCTCGCGAACCATCTCGAACGGTCGCAAGCGCAGAACTTCCTGAAGTGGCCTGAAGCTCAGAACAACGGCTACGCCCGCGAGATCGAGGACCTGCTGCGTTGGTGGCGCGATCGCATGGAATTCATGAACATGTCGATCGCCGCGATGAACTGACACGGTCGATCGCCGGTACGGGCGGGCAGCGGTGAGGCAGGAGCCCTAAGCGCGCGGGTCGCTGGCCTTAACCAAGGGCTCAGCGACCCGCGTAACTTATCGAGGCGGCGCAGCTCGAGCTAGATCTCGAGCCGCCCCGTGCTCTGCCCGATCGAATGCACCTCCGCGCCGAGCTTGTCGGCGAGCGCGAGCAGCAGATTCGCGGTCGGCTCGTCCTTCTTCGCCTCGATGTGGCGGTTGCCCTTCAGCCGGCCGTTCGCACGCCCGAGCAGCAGCGCGGGCACGTTGTGCCGATCGTGCGTCAGGCCGTTGCTCATGCCGGCGCCGAAATAGAGCAGCGACGAGTCGAGCAGCGTGCCGTCGCCGTCCGGCGTCGCCCTGAGCTTGTCGACGAACTCGGCGAGCTTGACCATGTGGTACGTGTTGATCCGCGCGTAGAGCTCGAGGCTCTCGGGCGTATTCTTGTGATGCGACGTCGAGTGATGCGGCTCCGGCACGCCGACGTGCGCGTAGCTCCGCCCGCTCGCCTCGTGCCCGAGCATGAAGCTGAAGACGCGCGTGATGTCGCCTTGGAGCGCGAGATGGATCAGGTCGTACGTGACCGTGACGTGCTCGTCGAAGTCGTACGGGATGCCGACGGGGCCTTCGTCCGTGTTCCGGAGCACTTCGGCGCGCGCCTCCATCTTCTGAAGCTGCGCCTCGACTCGGCGGACGTTCGTCAAGTACTCGTCGAGGATCGCGTTGTCCGCCGCGCCGATCTCGCGCTGCAGCCGTGACACGTCCTCTCGGACCGAATCGAGGAGGCTCTGCTTCCGCTTGAGCCGCATGATGCGCTGCTCCGGCGTGCCCGGATCGCCGAACATGCGCTCGAACGTGACCTGCGGGTTCACCACGACCGGCAGCGGGCTCGTGTCGTCCGCCCACGCCATCGTGTTGAAGAAGACGCACGGGTAGCCGTCACACGCGCCGGCCGACGTGCCCATGTCCTCGGTGCCGAGCTCGAGCGAACGGAGCGGCGTGTCCTCCGCGATCGCGTCGGCGATGTACTGATCGATCGACTTCTTCGACTCGACGCGATTGAACTCGCCGTTCCTGCCGATCGGCCCCGTCGCGTTCAGGAACGCCGCGCTCGCGCCCATATGGATGCCGCCCATGTCCTTGCCGCCGTCGGGCGCCTTGAGCTGGCTGATCGTCGTCAGGAACTCCCGATGCCGCTCGAGCGGCTTCATGATCGTGTTGAACTCGAAGTCGCGGCCGGTTTCCTTCGGATGCCACATGCCGGGGTAGATCCCGTTCGGCATGTAGATCACGCCGAAGCGGTGCCTTTCCCGTGCCGCCGTCAGAGACTGCGCCGTCGCGGCCGGAATCATCGCGTCGAGCAATGGCAAAGCGATCGAGACGCCCATCGCCCCGCGCAGGAACGTACGGCGATCCAAGTGCTTCTTCGTGATGAACATACGGCTCTACTCCCTCGTCTGCGCGACCGACGAGACGGTCGCCTCCGGCTGCGGCTTGTTGCTACGCATCTGGAACGGAAAACTGTCCACGATCCCGAGGATGATCGACATCATTCGGTAATCGTCCTCGGCCGCGCGCCGCACGATGCTGCGCACGACGGGCATGTCCTCCGGCGCGAGCCCGCGTCCGAGCGCATAGATCATCAGCTTCTGCGTCACGGTGCGGGCGAAGATCTCGGGGTTCTGGACCAGCGCCTCGCGCAACCCGGCCGGCCCGTCGACCACGGTGCCGTCGGCAAGCACACCCGACGAGTCGATCTCGAGGCCCTCGGCCGTCTTGTCTCGCCACTGTCCCACCGCGTCGAAGTTCTCGAGCGCGAAACCGGGCGGGTCGATCACGTTGTGACACGTCGCACAGTTCGGATTCGCGCGGTGCAGCTCGAGCTGCTCCCGCACCGTCGACGGCCGACCCACCGGAGCGCTCTCCTCGAGCGCCGGAACGTCACCGGGCGGCGCGGGCGGCGGGCTGTTCAGAATCTCGGTCATGATGAACTTGCCGCGGATGATCGGCGACGTGCGGCTCGCCGCGGACGTCAGCGCGAGGATGCTGCCGTGGCCGAGAATTCCGCGCCGGTTCGGGTCCTCGATGGGGACCTTCCTGAAGCGCGAGCCGTATACGCCGCGGATGCCGTAATGGCGCGCAAGCCTCTCGTTCACGAACGTGTAGTCCGCGGTCAAGAGCTCGTGGACGGGCCGATCCTCGCGGAGCACGTGCGCGAACAGCATCTCGGTCTCGCGGCGAAACGCGTTGCGCAAGTTACCGTCGAAATCCGGGAACAGCAGGAGGTCCGGCTTGACCCTCTGCTCGAGATTGCGAAGCTGCAGCCATTGCCCCGTGAAGTTCTCGACGAGCGCATCGGCGCGCGCGTCCGCGACCATGCGCCGCACCTGCGCCTCGAGCACGTCCGGGTCGCGCAGCCGCCCCTGCTCGGCCAGCGACAAGAGCTCGTCGTCCGGGATGCTCGACCACAGGAAGAACGACAGCCTCGATGCGAGCTCGAAGTCGTCGATCGGATGCGTTCCGCCCGGAGGAACGTCCGGGTTTTCTTTCTCCGCCCGGAACAGGAAGAACGGGCTGACCAGTATGCGCGTCAAGGCCGCGTGAATGCCTTGATCGAAGCTGCCGCCCGCTTCGCGTTCCTGCTCGTAGAACGCCACTATCGGCGCGATGTCCTCTTCGGTGACGGGCCGACGGAACGCACGCTTCGCCAACGTCGAGATGATCCGCTCCGCGCACGGCGCCTCGTCCGTTTCCGATTCCGGGCGACAAACGAAGATCCGCGCGCGGCTCGGCGTTTCGCTGACGCCGGTCACGCTGAACGGGCCTTCGATGACGCCCATCTCGAGCCGCGGCATTCCGGACGGGTTGTGGATCTCGAGAGACGCGCGGAGCGACGGCTCCCAAGCGTTCTGCTCCCTCGCCGTGCGCTCCCTCCACGTGAACGCGACCTCGTGCGGACCCGCGGTGACCGCGATCGGCGGCGAGGTCAGCTTCGCGTCGATGACCTCCTGCGCGACGTTGATGCCTTTCTCGACGCTGAGCTCGTGGTCTTCCTTCCCGCCGATCATCGCCGAATAGACCTGCACGCCGTCGACGAGCACGATGAACTCGTGCGGGATGTCGTGACCCTCGATACCGAACAGCCCCTCCTCGACGCCGCGGATCAGCCGCCCGGCAAAGACATACTCCCCGTCCGCGGGGAACGTGTGCGTGACGGCGATTCCGCCCCGCGTTCCGAGCGGCAGACCCTCGAGGTGATAGTCCTGCGTGATCTCCATCGGAATCGGGTAGGTCGTCGCCGTGACGACGGCCTCCGGATTGCCGATCGCGAGGTCGGCGACGCGGAACGCGACCGTCAGGTAGCGTTCGAGCAGCATCGGCGACGTTCCAAGGAGCTGCGCGATGTTGTCGAAGCCGAAATCGCCGCCGTCGCTCGGCAGCATGCTCTCGAGGTCGGCCTCGACGCCGAGCAGATCGCGAACCGCGTTCTGATACTCGGCCCGGTTGAGCCGATGAACGTGCGTTACGCCCGCGTACGGGCGCTCCCGTGCCGCCGCATCGAGCGCATTCTCGAGCGCGCTGACGAACTGCGCGCGCACCTCGGGATCGGGCTGAGGCTGATCCCGCGGCGGCATCATGCCGAGACTGAGCTTATGGAGCGCCTTTTCCCAGACCGCGGCCTCGGCAGCGACGTTCTCCGGCTTGCGTCCTTCGAGAGACAGATCGCCCGTGTACTCCGCGTTGTTGTGGCAATCGATGCAGTAGCGGTCGATCATCGCCCAGTGCGACTCGAGGCCCGCATGCGGCGCCTGGGACTTGAGCAGGAAGCCCGCGATCCCCGCGACCGCTGCGACGCCGACCGCTCCTGCGGTCAACACCCGTCGTTTCATCGCGCCTCCCCTGCGCTCACGGCAGCTTGAACCGACGACGGCTCGGCGACGGGGAGCCCGCGCTCGGCCATCAGCGCACGCAGCAGCTCGGCAACCTCCGCCGGCTGAGCACCCTGCGGCTGTCCGGCCAGCGCCCCGGTCAGCGGCGGCGGCTCGCGAGGCGGCATCTTCTCGACGATCTCGAGCGCGGTTTCTCCGGCCTTGTTCCTGAGATCGAGCGTGGCGCCCGCTTCGGCGAGGATCTCGATGATGTCGAGCTTGCCGTCGCGTGCCGCGATATGCAGCGCGCTCTCGCCCTTGTCCGGAGTCACCGCGTCGGGGTTCGCGCCCGCGGCGAGCAGCAGGCGCACGGCGTCCGCCGGCGAGCGGTTCGCCTCCTCGCGGAACGGAGGCGGACGGCCCTCGCGAATGTCGCCCGGACCGCCGGCCATGCCTACGCCCTTGCCGCCGTCCATCGCGACCATCAACGGCGTCTTGCCGACGTTGCGATTCGCCATCGGACCGCCGCCTTCGACCGTGGTCGGCGACCACTCGAGGTCGGCCCCATGCTGGATCATGAGCTCGAGCGCAGCGACGTCCGCGGCGATCGCGGCTCTAAAGAACGGCGTGCCGTTCTCGAACGTATCGCAGCACATCGACGTCGAGTGCATCTGGCCGACGTACGGCTTGTTCGGATCGGCGCCTTTTTCGAGCAGCAGACGGATCAGATCGAGCGCCGTCAGCTCGTTCGGATGGTTCGAGCGAAGACGAGTGCCGTCCTTCGCGAGCCAGTCCGTCGTCGCTTCACGCATCTCGGCGGCGCGATACAGCGAGCCGTCATTCGGGTCGGCGCCGAGCTCGAGCAGCTTCGCGGCGAAATCGAAGCGATCGTTGATGATCGCGAGCATCAGCGCGGTCGCGCCGTCGCCGTTCTTCATGTTGATGTCGGCACCGCCTTCGACGAGCCGCCGGACGATCGCCTCGTCGCCATTGCGCGCGGCCCACATCAGGGCCGTGAAGCCGCCGGTCGGGAAATCGGTGCGGGTGCTGCGACGGGTAAGCTCGGTAACACGCGCCTGGATGTTCGGGTCGGCACCGGCGTCGAGGAGCACGTCGACGACGTCGAGATGCCCCTCCGCGGCGGCCCACATCAATGCCGTCTGATTCCACTGCGACTCGACGGCGTTCGGATCGCTGCCGCGCTCGAGGAGCAGCGTGACCGCGGGCACGCTGCCGGAGCGGGCCGCCATCATCAACGGTGTCACGCCTTCCGGATGCTCGACGTCGAGCGACGCGCCGCCGTCGAGCAGTGCGCGGATCACTTCCGCGTCTCCGTACCGGCTCGCCTGCATCAGCGGCGTCATGCCGAACCTGTTCGCGGCGTCGGGGTCGGCGCCTGCAGCGAGCAGCGCCTTCACCATCTCGACATCGGAGTGATAGGCGGCCCAGAGCAGCGGGGTCGACCCGTCCGGCTCGGGCTGATTGACGTCCGCGCCGGCACCGATCAGCTCGCGGACCCTACCGAGATCACCGTCGCGTGCGGCCGCAACGACCGCTGCCTCCGACGCGCCCGCGCCGACCGCGCCGAAAGCGAGCGCCGCGGCGACGCCCGCTGCGAGGAGCCGCCGGACCGTCGAGGTACGCAGGGCCTCGAGCTTCGTCCTCTCGCGCATTCCTTCCTCTCCCCCTCCGTTTGCAAGCGCCGGCCTCGCCGGACGCCTGCGTCATAAGGAAGCGTGCGACGCAATGTATACAGATTCTCTTACGCGAGGATATACCCTAACGCCCTACTATCTCTAGATTGGCGCAGATACCGTCGTACGAGTGTATCCAGGAGAAGAAGTAGAAGCGTCACGACACCGGCCTGCCAGGGTTGTTCGCACGAACCTTTTTCAACCCTAACTCGTTGAACAACATGCTTTTCTAGCTACTGAAGAGCTCCCGGACCCGCTTTTCGACGCGACATGGCGAAGCGGCGCCGCGCGCTGCGGTCCGGCGCGTCCGAAGAGCTAGCCGCGCGCCGCCCGCGCGGGCCCTCGTCATGGGTATTCGCAGCCGGTGAGCCGGCCCAGACAAGCGGCTCACGGCGCGCGTCGCAGCGAGCAGGTCGGCCGCGCGTCTCGGCCGGGCTCGCCGTCCATCCGTCGACGCCGAGCCCCGGCCCCAAGCAGCGGGATGCCAGGCACGCGGCTCCCCGGCTATCCTTCTCCCGGCCCGCGACTGCGGTCCGGTTCCGTTCGCTCGAGGTTCGGTCGGTCAATGATCGGTGCCATCGCTCAAGACATCATCGGCTCTCGCTTCGAAGGCGATCCCGCTCCGCCTGTGGATTTCGCGCTCTTTCATGCCGATTGTCGTTTCACGGATGACTCCGCATGCGCGCTCGCCGTCGCCGAAGCGCTGTTGCGGAAATGCGACTTCGCGTTGACGCTACGAGAGTTCGTCGCCGAAGCGAGCCACGGTGTCCCGATGCCTATCGCGGAGCGAGCCCGCGGGCGTCTCACGCCCGATCTCGCCGGCGTTCAACGACGCCTCGAGGAAGCGACGAGCGCGAGCCGGAGCTGAGGGCAAGGAAGAAGCGCACGTTCTCGGCGTTCGGCAGACCAATTACTACCCGTTCACACGCTACGGCACGCGCGAGGAGCAGTGTGCAGATCAGTCTTTGCATGATCGTCAAGAACGAGCAACGCGTCTTACCGGCGCTGCTCGAGGAGGTACGCGATTTCTTCGACGAGATCATCGTCGTCGACAACGGTTCGACCGACCGAACCCGCGAGATCCTCTCGCATTTCGACGTCATCACGATCGTGCGCGAGAACGCGGAGGAGCACCCTTATGAGGCCGATCTTCGGAACGCGGGGATCGCGTTGGCGACCAACCCGTGGGTCTTGATACTCGACGCCGATGAGCGGGTGTCGCGCGAGGGACTCGCCCGACTGCGCGACATGGAGCCCGAGGCCGGTACCGATGGATACTTCCTGCGTTGGGACACCTATTCCGGCGGCGAGGTGATCGAGGACTATAAGCTCGCTCTGATCAGAAGCGATGCGAGATTCGTCGGAGCGGTGCATGCCAACGTGCAGCCCCACTTTCGTCGCCATCACCGTCTCGCGCGTTGGAGCAACGCGCTCAGAATCGAGCATCGGCCGGACCCGTCGAGGCTGGCCGCAAAGGCGCTCCTGCGCGAGCGCGCGCTACGCCGCGCATTGAAGGATGACCCCGACAACGTGCGCTGTCTCTGGTTTCTCGGCTACGGCCGTCTCGGGCAGAATCGGCTCGAAGATGCGCTCGAATATCTGGGCAGTGCCGGTGCATCCCGGTCCACGCTGTTCCCGGTCGAGTGCTTGAACTCGATGTTGATGCGCGCCGAAGCTCTGGCGCGCCTCGGACGGCGCGACGAGGCCCTTCGTGAAGTCGAGGCAGCGGCCGACTTCTTCGAGCGCGTGAGAAACGATTTCGAGGTGGCCGTGAACTTCAGGCTGGAACGCTGGCTGCGCAGTGCAGCGCTTCACTACGCGGACGATACGGCGCCGCTCCACGCGTATCGCTTTCCGTACTTGTACTAGCATGACAGCTCGGAGCGAAAGTCCTCGAACTTGCCGCTCGGGCTCCTCGGAATCTCGTCCACGTAGACGAAGCTCAGCTCGAACGGATACCCGAGCTCGGCACGAATGATCTCCGAGAGCTTCGATTCTTCCGTCGACGTCAACGGACGGTCGGCCGCCAGCACGACCTCGATGAGCTCGAGCGACTTCTGCACGATCTGATACTGGCGCACCGGCGCAACGTCTCTGTAACGATACTCTCCCAGGAACGGCCAGCGGCGATTGCCGTCCGGCAGAGTCAGCATGTTCCGTCGTCGTCCGAATATCCTGCGGAGCACCGGCAAGCCGCGCCCGCAGCGGCACGTCCCGCCCATTTCGGCATAGTCGCCGATGTCGTAGCGGATCAACGGCGTCGCGAAATTGTGCATCGTCGTCACGACGACGCGGCCGACCTCGCCCTCGCCGCAAGGTCGGCCCGCTTCATCGATGACCTCGAGGACGACGTTCTCCGACTGCACGTGATAGCAGTCCTCGGTCTCCGGGCACTGTAGTGCGAGATAGCCTGCTTCCTGGGACGTGTACGCGTCCTTGACGCCCACTCCCCACGCCTCCGCCGCGAGGCGCCGGCACTCGGGCGTGACGACCTCCCCCACGGCCACGACGTGTTGCAATCCCTCGAGCCGAATGCCTTGCTCTACGCATCGACGCGCGAGCTCGCGCAGATTCGACGGGTAGCTCAGCAAGTACGCCGGGCGTACGCTCTGCAGCCAGCCGATCTGCGCGTCGATCGGCGCCTGAACGCTCAACGCGTGCAGGGTTCCGACACCGTACACGGCATCCCATCCCTTCGTCGTGAAGCCATGCGGCGGTTCCGCGGAAAGGCCCCCGGTCGAGCGTATGGCTGCAAAGCGCTGCGAAAAGTCACGACCGTGCCACAGGTGGTCGCGCATGGAGAACGCCCGCCACATGCGGCGCGTGAGATCCGTGGTGAGCGTCCTCACGGGCCGCCCCGTCGACCCGGACGTGCTGATCGTCGAGACGCTGCCGTGGTCCTTCGGCAGAGCTTCGCTGACGAGACGCCGCTCCGCCGCTTGCACGTCGCTTCGCGAAAGTATGGGAATCTCAGGCCAGCAGTCGTTCCAGAAATCCCTCGTCCGGACGTCGAAGCCCCGGTCCCGCTCGCGGTAGTACGGCACGGTGCGCCATGCGTGCTCGAGCAGCCTCAGCACCTGAGCCTTTTGAAGGTCGCGGAGCGCGGCCTCCGGGAGCCATTCGCTCCGCTCGAGCTGATAGAGCAGCGCGAAATCGAGTGCACAGCCCGCGTTCGGAATCGCGGGCCAGACGTTGCCCGTCGTGCGTGACCGGGGCACGAAGAACTTGCGAGGAGACCGCACCATCGCCTCGATCGCTACGCGGCAGGCCCTCGGGTCGAGGATCGCCTCCGAGCGAAACTCGAGACGAACCAGGCGACCTTTTTGGTGAGCATCGTCAACGTTGCAAGCATCGCGAAGAGACCAAAGGCACCGATCAGCGGCGCATGATCGTCGGCTTTCGACGCGACGTAAAGTCCGGCACCGAGATGCGGCAACGGAGCGGTCGACGACGGCGGTGGACGCGGATAAGCCGCATCCACCGCGCAGGCCGTCCTGCTACAGCTCCCCGCGATACCAGGGGCCCGTGATCGCGAAAGTGACGCCAGGCGACTGAATGTTGACGAAGAGCCACTCGTCGAAGAACGTCGCTCCCGCCCATTCGCTGCCGGTATAGCTCCCCGCGGTGATTGCGCCTTCCCCGGACGCGACGCCGGGGAAGATGCTTTCGATCACCGCGAGATCCGAGTCGTCGAGAACGATACGGTTCTCCGCGAACGGGAATGCTTCGCCCTTGCGCGTAAGCCCGATCAGACGCTGAGGGTCGTTCCCGCCGTCTTCACAGAGAATGATGCCGCCACGCGGACTGATCGCGATGTTGTCAGGGCCATCCACGACGTCGGCAGACGGCGATTCGAACAGCATCTCGAGAACGTCGCGCCGCGGATCGTAGACATACACCTGACCGTGCCCCTTGTCGCCGCCGCTCGTCGACACGAAGTAGATGTACCCCGAGTCGTACCAGCACCCTTCGAGCCTCGCGAAGCGCGCGGCACCTGCAGCCGACGCGAACGGCTCCCCGCTGACGCCTTCCGGGTCCTCGACCTTCACCCATTCGACCCGCCACCTCTGACCGTTGCGGAAGGTGCCTCTCATGTCTTTGCCGGGCTCGCCGACGACAGCGAGCGCATAGAGGTCTCCGCCGGCCGCATAGGCGCCGTAAGTCTTCGGCACGTACCGATAGAAGCCGGCCGGGTTCGCGTCCTCGGTCTCGTAGAGATAGCCCGTGCGCGGATCGGTCGCCGTCGCCTCGTGCGAGAATCGGCCAGCATCGAAGATCGGAGCGCCGTTACCGATGCCGAAGCCCGGCACCTCGAAGACGTAACCGTGGTTGAATCCGTCCGCGCGCGAGTGGAACGGATGGAACGTCTCCTCGCAGCTGATCCAGCTCCCCCACGGCGTAAGGCCGCCGGCGCAGTTGCGAATCGTGCCGGCGAGACTGCACCATGAAGCTTCGAACTCGCCCAAGCGCAGATCGAACACGAGATTCGTCGTTCCGCCCGCTTCGTTCGGATTGTATTCCCCTCCTGGACAGACGCAGCGAGGACGAGCGCCGCTGCTCAACTCGTGGTTGCGGACCATGACGATGCGATGGTCCTGACGCGCGACCACGGCCATCCCATCGTGACCTGGCGGCGTACGCCCGCCGTCGATGAGCTTCTGTCCTCGCCAGCCGTACGACTTGTAGCGGAAGCCGCGTGGCAACGCGAGCAACGTCAAGCCGGTGGTCTCGTCGACCGTCGGAAAAAGCTCGCCATAGTGGCGACTCCATCGCTTGCGCCAGTCGTCGCGAATGCGGTCGGGCCAATCGTCGAATCCGAAGCCGCCTTTCCAGTGGTCGGCATGGGCCCTCGCACCGAACGCACCGAATGCGACGGCGGCAACGCCGAGCGAGCCGCCGCGGATGAAGCTCCGGCGGTCGAGACCGTGCACTGGAGCGGGCCTCGAGAACTGGGACAGGTAGAGTTGTAATGCATCCATCAAGAGTGTCCTCGTCGTTGCGAAACCTCTCGCGGAAGCATTCGAGCAGCGGTACGTGACCGCGGAAGGTACGAACGGTCACGATTCGATTGCTGCTGCGTTAACGCCGCATTTCTTGCCGCTCGGACGCGGCTTCGATCCAAACCGAGCGGCGAAGCGCGGTCGCGGCCCCCTGACCCCGGCCGTGTCGCGGACCGCGTCGCACGGCGACGGCGAGCCGTTGGATATAGAATCGAGCCGGGCGCGGTAAGCTCGCGCACGAATAACAACGACGGGGGATCTCCATGAAGGGTGGATTCAAGCGGCTCGCGCTCGGCATTGCGGCCTCGCTCGCGGCCGGCTCCGCGCTGCCTCAGCGAACGGCCGACATCGGTTTCGAGAGCGTCGGGCGCGCGGCGCCGCTGCTGCACGACGCGAGCGACTACACGAGAGGCGGCTTCGGTGGCTTCGGGTTCGGCTTCGGTTTCGGCAGCGGCGGAGCGGCGCGATCGGCGGAACCCCCGGAAGGCATCGTCCCGCTCGAGCGCGACCTCTTCACGACCGACGACTTCTATGCCGACCGAGGGCTCTGGAGCGATCCGCGCTACTTCCGCTGCTTGAGCCCGGTCGCGATCGAGAATCTCTGGCAAGGCGGACGCGGCGGAGCGACCATCGATCCCGCTTCGGCCCCATGGGGCGATTGCGAGCGCGACTACCCGCGCGAGGCGATCGTGAGCCCGTATCCGTTCAAGACCGCCCAGGAGCATTACGAAGCGCTGCTCGAGGAGACGCGCCGCCGCGGCGGACCGACGCAGCACACTTATGCCACGGTGCCGGGGGAATGGACGGGCGTCTACCAGCATCCCGGCAGGACGCCGAACAACCAAAGCTGGTATCGGATGACGCTCAACCAGATGCCGACGATTCTGTCACTGCTGACGCCGGAGTATCAGGCGCGGATGGTGCAGGAGGCCTACCACCACGGCGTAACGAACGCTCCCCAGTGGCCATCGCAATACTGCTGGCCGGAGGGCTTCATGAGACGCTGGCACGTCGCGGCGCTTTGGGAGCACTACATCATCGTCACGCCGGATGTCGTGCAGATCATGGGCGGCGTCGCGCGCAACTTCGTCACGAACATCCACATCGGGCGCGCGTTCAAGATGGACGGCGCCGTGCCGTATCTGAGCGAGCAGGTTCCGCGCTGGTACGGCGAGACGATCGGCTTCTGGGACGAGGACACGCTGATCACGTGGACGTCGAACATCCAGGGCTGGAAGGCGCATGGAGCGTTCGAGCACTCGAACGCGATGCAGACGATCGAGATCTACACGCCGAACCGCGACGAGAACGGCAACTTCGTCGGCCTGAACCACGAAGCGGTCTTCTACGATCCGGAGGCGCTCGTCGAGCCCGTGCGGATCGTCCGCAACTTCGTGAAGCAAGGGTCGTTCGTCGATCAGCCGCCCTATGTCTTCATCGAATGCGTGCAGACGATCTTCCCGGTGGGGGGCTTCGCGACGCCCGTGACGCCCGGGAACGTGATCGACTACGAGGTGCCCGATATGTACGGCCGCCCGTGGGCGGCTATCTGGGAGAAATACTTCGAGCAGGACATGCAGCGTCCGGAGGAAGCGGACATCTTCACGTTCGAGTAAGAACGGCCCTGCTCGCGCGGCGGAACCAGGCGACCGTTACCGTTCTCCCGTCTCGCCGCCTCGAGGCACCGCCTCGACCGCGCTCGCATCGAACGCGTAACCCGCATTCGGCACCGTTCGAAGCAAGCGCGGCTCGGCCGGATCGATCTCGATCTTGCTGCGCAACCGGTGCACGAGCTGCTTCAGGAGCTGGCGATTGCCTCCGGCGCGGCTGCCCCAGACGTGGCCCAGAATGCGCTCCGTCTGCACGGTACGGCCGCCGTGCGCGAAGAGAAGCTGCAGCAGCCGGGCTTCGAGCGGCGTCAACCTCACCGTTCCCTGCGGCAGCCCTTCGAGCAAGAGCTCGTCGACGTGCAGCGTCAGGCCGCCGAGCGTCAGCGTGCCCTCGGCCTCGAGCCCGGCGCGGCGCAGCAACGCCTTGATCCTCGCGATCAGGATCTTCGGGCTGAACGGCTTCGTCAGGTAATCGTCCGCCCCGAGCGACAGCGCGCGAACGACGTCGTCCTCCTCGCTCCGAACCGTCAGCATCAGCACGGGCACGGAGCTCTTCTCGCGAAGCTTCCGTGCGACGTCGAAGCCGTTCACCTTCGGCATGTTGATGTCGAGCACCGCGAGATCGGGTTGCTCGCGCTCGAACGCCTCGAGCGCTCTCTGGCCGTCGGTGGCCGTCACGACGAGGAACCCCGCCTGCTGCAGCGCAAAGCCGGTCACCGACAAGAGATCCGGATCGTCGTCTGCAAGAAGAACTTTCATCCCTAATGCTTCCCTTCGATGGCGGCGACGCTTTCCGGCCCTGCAGGTCGCGACGCGTCGCCCGCCTGAAGCGCACGCGTGCCCTCACCGAGCGGCAACTCGACCCGGACCCGCGTCCGCGCTTCGAGCGTCCGGAAGAGCGCGACGCGCCCCCCATGCCGCTCGACGATCGACTGCACGATGTAGAGCCCGAGCCCGAGGCCGCTTTCGTCGGGATCCTCGCCGCCCGACCTCTGGAACTGCTCGAACAGCCGGCTCGTGTCGGACTCGGGCGGTCCCTCGCCCTCGTCGTCGACCCAGAACTCGACGGTGCCATCAGTCGCCTTGCCGCCGATGCGGATCGTGCTGCCCGCCGGCGAAAACTTGCTCGCGTTCGCGAGCAGGTTGACGAACACCTGCGTCAGCCGCTGGCGGTCGCCGCGCAGCACAGGCAAACCGTCGAGATCCGCGGCCTCGAGAGACTGCCCCCGCTGCTCGAGAAGCGGGCCGACGAGCTCGACGGCCGCGGCAACGACTTCCGCGAGCACGACGTTCTGACGCCGGATCGCAAGCTGCCCGGATTCGATGCGAACACTCTCGAGCAGGTTGTCGATCAGCCACGTCAGACGCTGGGCCCCGCGCTCGAGCGTCGTCACGAGCTGTCGCTGCTCGGCCTCCGACATCGTGCCGATACCGTCGCGCAAGAGCTCGATCGACGCGAGCTGGGCCGCGAGCGGCGTCCTGAACTCGTGCGAGATGTTCGCGAGAACGGTGTCACGCGTGCGCCTCACGGCCTCGAGCTCCGTCTCGTCGCGCAGCACCTGCACCTGCATTCCGTCGGCCGGCGCCGAGCTCGCGATCACGACCCTGCGATACCGGCCGCCGTAAGGCTTGATCCGTTCCACGGCCTGCGCGGATCCCGCCTTCCTCGCCTTCACGATCGGGCACGCGTACTCGCAGGGCCTGCGGCCCTCCGCGTCCGTCGTCGGCTTCAGGACGTCGCCGCAGAAGCGGCCGAGCGCGTCCTTGGCGCGGACCTTGAGCAATCGCTCCGCCTGCGGATTCAGGAAGCGGATTCGGCGCAGCGCATCCACCGCGTACACCCCTTCGACGATACCGCCGAGCACGGCCTGCGCCTCGGCCTCGCGGCGCCGCAGCTCCGACGTCAACCCGATCAGGTTTCGGCGCATCTCCTCCATCGTGCTCGCGAGCACGCCGAGCTCCTTGCCGCGCTCCTCCGGAATCGAGGCCGACAAATCGCCGGACCCGATGCGACGCGCAGCTTCCGTCAGTCGGAACACGCCGGAGATCCATTGCCTGCCGATCAGGATGCCGGCCGTCGTCGCGAGCACCGCGATCGCCGCCGCGACGGCGAGCATGCGTCGAGTCGCGGTATCCACTGGGTCCATGACCTGCGCGATCGGCAGCTGCGCGGTGAGCAGCGCAATGGTCTCGCCCGTCGAGACCGTGACCGGCAGGCTCGCGGCATACACGCCGGCCGCGTCGACGCGCGCGGCAACCGGCTCCCCGCTCGCGAGCGCGTCGGAATGCAGCACCGCGAACGGACCGACGCCCGGCACGAACGTCGAGAAGTCGATGATGTCGATCTCGATGCCGACCCGCTGGCTCAGGCTCTCCTCGAGCTCCTCGGCCATCCGCCGCAGGACGAACGCCGTGTGGCTGGGATGTCCCGGCACCGGTGCGCTCGCGCCTACGAGCGGCCACGGCGCCGCGCCGACGACGAGAAACCGCTCGCCCTGGCGCGGCCCGGACTCGAGCACGCGCGTCCAGTCGATCTCCCCGCCGCTCGCCGCGACGACCGTACCGTCCTCGACGAGCGCGCAGCCGTCGAGCACGGCGCCGTCGCAGTAGGTGTCGAGATACGGCGTGACGGCCTCGATACTCGCCGCGTCGAGCAGCCGGCGCAGCGTCGGACGATCCACGAGCACCCTCGCAGCGGTCAGAAGATCCTCCGTGCTGCGCCGCAACCCTTCCCGCGCCCCCGCGACCGCGAGCTCGACACGGCTCGCGGCCTCTGCCTCCGCGAGCCGTCGCATCGACCGCGCGCCGAAGATCGACACGGCCGCGACGGCGAGCGTCACGAGCAGCGCCGTCACGAGCGCGAGACGGCCGGCGAGTCCGGGCGGGCGAAGCTTCATGAGGAAGTGTTGCGTACGGTCTCTCGGGGCCGGCGTGCGATCTGCGGCAGTCGCCGCCGGCGCGTCATTCCGTAGTGCTCGATGGTCGTCTTCGCGATCATCGTCAAGAGCGCGAGCAGCATGAGCAGCGAGGCGACGGCGAAGGCACCGGTGAGATCGTACTCGTTGTAGAGGATCTCGACCTGCAGCGGCATCGTGGTCGTCAGCCCGCGGATGTGTCCCGAGACGACCGCGACGGCACCGAATTCGCCCATGGCGCGCGCGTTGCACAGGATGATGCCATAAAGGAGCGCCCAGCGGATCGACGGCAGCGTGACGCGGAAGAACGTCATCCAACCGCCGGCCCCGAGGCTGATCGCGGCCTCCTCCGCCTCCCTCCCGTGCATCTGCATCACCGGGATCAGCTCGCGGGCGACGTAGGGGAACGTCACGAGGAGCGTCGCGAGCACGATGCCGGGAAACGCGAAAATGATCGAGATGTCCCGCGCGTCGAGCCACGGCCCGAGCCAGCCCTGCGCGCCGAAGAGGAGCACGAACACGAGCCCCGCGATCACGGGCGACACGGAGAACGGCAGGTCGATCAGGGTGATCAGAAGCTGCTTGCCGCGGAAATCGAACTTGGCGATCGCCCAGGCGGCTGCGACGCCGAACACGGTATTGATCGGCACGACGATCGCCGCCGTCGTCAGCGTGAGCCGCACGGCGGCGAGCGTATCCGGCGACGAGAGCGCGGCGAGATAGACGCCGAGCCCTTCGGCGAACGCATATCCGAGCACCGCGGCGACCGGCACGATCAGGATCACGGTCAGGAAGAGCAGCGACACCCCGATCAGCACGATGCGAACGAGGCGCTCCCTGCCGCTCGTCGGAACGTCTGCACGCGCCGTTGCGCCGCCCGCCGCCATCACCGTCTCCCGAGGGCGCGTTGCGCGCGCCAGCCGTTCAGCGCGTTGATCGTCAAGAGCAGAGCGAAAGACATGATCAGCATCACGAGGCCGAGGGCGGCAGCGCCCAAGTAGTCGTACTGCTCGAGCTTGATCACGATCAGAAGCGGCGTGATCTCCGTGCGCATCGGCAGATTGCCGGCAATGAAGATCACCGAGCCGTACTCGCCGATCGCGCGCGCGAGCGCGAGCGTGAAACCGGTCGCGAGCGCCGGCGCGACCGTCGGCAGGATCACGCGGCGAAACGTCATCCAGCGGCCCGCGCCGAGCGACTCCGCCGCCTCCTCGAGCGTCGCGTCGACCTCGGCGAGCGCCGGCTGCACGGACCGCACGACGAAAGGCAGACCGATCAAAGTCAGCGCGATGACAACGCCGATCCAGGAGTACGCGACCTGTATGCCGAACGGCTCGAGCCAGCGACCGATCCAGCCCTGCGGCGCGAAGACGGTCGCGAGCGCTATCCCCGAGACCGCGGTCGGCAACGCGAACGGCAAATCGATGATCGCGTCGACGATGCGCCGCCCCGGAAAGCGATAGCGGACGAGCGACCACGCGATGACGAAACCGAACACCGCGTTCAGCGACGCGGCGAGCAGCGACGCGCCGAAGCTCAGCCGATACGACGCGAGCGCTCGCGGTTCGGTCGCGATACGCCAGAGCTCGTCGAACGGCACGCTCGCGGCCTTCAGCACGAGCGCCGCGATCGGAATCAGCACGATCGCAGCGAGGAACGCCCCCGTGATGCCGAGCGTGAGACCGAAGCCCGGGAGAACGCTCGGCTCGACCCAGCGATGCCCGAAGAGGGCCGCGGATAGTCTCCTCCTCGAACGGAGATCGGCGGCGCGCGCGCTCATCTCATGCCCGCCGCGTATATGCTGTCGAACACACCGCCGTCATCGAAGTGCACGGCCTGCGCGTTCGTCCAGCCGCCGAAGACTTCGTCGATCGTAAAGAGCTCGAGCTCGGGATAGCGGTCGCGGTAGCGCGCGGCGACCTCGGGGTCGCGCGGCCGGAAGTAGTGCCGGGCCACGATGTCCTGCCCTTCGGGGGTGTAGAGGAACCTGAGATAGGCTTCGGCGACCGCGCGCGTGCCCCGCCGGTCGACGACGGTGTCGACGACGGCGACCGTAGGCTCGGCGAGAATGCTGACGGACGGCGTCACGATCTCGATGCCCTTGCCGCCCATCTCCTCGACCGCGAGCAGCGCCTCGTTCTCCCACGCGACGAGCACGTCACCGATTCGCCGCTGCACGAACGTATTCGTCGACGCACGCGCGCCGCGGTCGAGCACCGGGACATTGCGGTAGAGCGCCGCGACGAATTCGCGTGCGGCCGCCTCGGCGCGCTCGAGCTCCTCGGCGTCCGCGCCGTAGAGCCGATCGAGGCTCCCCAGCTCCCGCTTCAGCGCGTAGCCCCACGCCGCGAGGTAGTTCCAGCGTGCGCCGCCCGACGTCTTCGGGTTCGGCGTGACGACCTCGACGTCCGGCCGCACGAGATCATCCCAGTCGCGAATGCCCTTCGGGTTGCCCTCCCGCACGAGGAACACGATCGTCGACGTGTACGGCGCGCTTCCGTACGGCAGACGCGTCTGCCAGTTCGCCTGGAGCCGCCGGCTGTTCTTGTGGATCGCGTCGATATCGTACGCGAGCGCGAGCGTCACGACGTCGGCGTCGAGACCGTCGATGACCGCGCGTGCCTGGCTGCCCGAGCCCGCGTGCGACTGCTGCACGACGACGTCCTGTCCGGTCTGGGCCTTCCAGTGCGCAGCGAACGCTTCGTTGATCTCGTGGTAAAGCTCCCGCGTCGGATCATAGGAGACGTTGAGCAGCCTCACGCGTGATCCGGTACCGGAGCCGTCACCGCCGCAGCCGCCGGCGACGGCGAGCGCCGCGAATGCGGCGATCGCGGCGAGCGCACGGAGGATCGGCGATGTCAGGGTCGTCGGCATCGAATTGCTCCTTCTGGAAGTCTCGCGTGAAAGCGGCGCGGTGGACCGCGCGTCGGCTCCACATTGGACAGCACGTTGCCGCGCCGCTCAGCCGAGCGCGGAAGCCGGCCTCCGCAGATAAGCGATCGTGTCGCTGTCCGAATCGGCATCCGCGTTGCCGCGCACGATCAGCGTCGCGGCGGGCGGACGCTCGACAAAGGATGGCGAGAGCTCGTCGATCAGGCTCCGACAGGACGACGTCGACGACACACCGAGCAAGAGCAGCGTCGGCACGTCGGGGTCGAAGCGCCTGCCGATGGCTTCCGCGGGGCTGCCGTAGAACGTCTCGGTGCGCACGTCGACGCCGTGCGCGCGCAGCGCCGCGTGACGGATGTCGAGCAGATCGCGATAGCTCGTTCCGCGCACGGTGCGGCCGGCAGCCGGCACGAGCAGCGTGCCTTCGACAGCGAGATGCCTGAGCAGCGTGCCCGCGGCAGCGAGTGCCGCGTCACGCGCCGCCCGCGTCGGCTGAATATAAATGACGAGACGCTCGACGCGTCGGTCACCGTCCGAGACGGCGAGAACCTGACGAGCGCCTTCCTCGAGGAGCCCCGCGACCCCGTGAAGCCCCGCGTTCCGATCGAACGCGACGACGGCCAGCCCGCCGAGCGCGGCGGCGGGGACGCCGTCCGCGGCGAGATGCCGGACGGGCGCGATGTGCATTCGCGCCCCGAGCTCCTGAATCAAGCGAGACGTCGCGAGCCCATCGAGCTCCGACTCGGTGCGGCCGAGCAAGCGCAGGCTGCTGATCGGCGTCGGCAGCACGTGGACGCGCTTCGCGCCGATCCGCACACGTTGGCCGATCTCGAGCGGCGTGCTCTCGGCATCGCGCGCGCTCCGCGACGCCTCGAGCGTGAACGTCGTCCCTGGCGTGAGGGCGCTCGTGAGCGGCGCGCTCCCATCGACCTCGACGCGCACCCGCTCGAGCACGCCGACGAACTCGAGCTGTCGGACCACGCCGTGCCCTAGGTCGCCCTGCGGAGCGGGCTCGTCGCTGCGCGCGATCACGACGTCCTCGGGCCGAATCACGACGGTCGCCTCGCCGCGCCGTACCGGGCCGCTGCCCGGCTGCGTCTCGAACACGGTGTTGCCGACGCGCGTGCCGTCCGGCTCCTGGCGGCCGAGCAGGAGATTCGCGGCGCCCAGGAATGTCGCGACGAACCGCGTCCGCGGACGCGTATAGAGCGCGCGCGGCTCGTCCGTCTCCTGCAGACGTCCGCGCTCCATCACGCCGATCCGGTCCGCCATCGTGAAGGCTTCTTCCTGATCGTGCGTGACGAGGATCGTCGTGATGCCGACCGCACGCTGAATGTCACGGATCGCGCGGCGCAGCTCGTCGCGAATTTTCGCGTCGAGCGCGCCGAACGGCTCGTCGAGCAAGAGCACCCGCGGCTCGTGCGCGAGCGCACGGGCGACGGCGACGCGCTGCTGCTGGCCGCCCGAAAGCTCCGAAGGCAAACGCTTGCCGAGCCCCTGCAAGGATACGAGCTCGAGGAGCTCTTCCCTGCGCGCGCGCCGTTCGGCCGCAGGGACGCCCCGTGCGCGCAGCGCGAACTCGATGTTCTCCGCGACGCTCATGTGGCGGAACAGCGCGTAATTCTGGAATACGAATCCGACCTCGCGCTCGCGCGCGCTCGTGTGCGTCACGTCGCGTCCATGCAGAACGATGCGGCCGCGATCGATCGTCGTGAGGCCGGCAATCGCCCGCAGCAGCGTGCTCTTGCCGCTGCCCGATGGACCGAGCAGCACGAACAGCTCGCCGTCCGCGATCTCCACCGAGACATCGCTGATCGCGGGTGCACCCTCGTAGTGCTTCGAGACCTGTTCGAGTGAGATGGACATCCTTGCACCGCCTCCCGCTACCGGGTCGGAGCAGGAAAATGCTAACGGCCGGGGGTTACCGTGTCGGTATTGAAGCGGTTACATTCCGGTGACATACCGGTAGTCGCCCCTATTTCCGCTGCGGATGTCATCTCTTTCAAACCGCACGGAGACCGACGGCGTTACCGCCCCTCTCATAGGATGCGCGTCAGTCATGCAGGGAGCCTGCACTCGAACCTATTCGTAGCGCATCCGGAGTACACATGTCAGGTCATCAATTGTCAGCCCTCGGCGTACTCGCCGCGGCAGTCGCCGCATCGTTGCCCGTCGCCGCTCAACAGCCTGGGCGGCCGGAGGCGGGACCGATGGAGGAAGTCGTCGCGGTGACCGCCGCGCGCCGCCGCGAAGAGGCCGCACAGGACGTGCCGATTCCGATCTCGATCGTCGATGGCAATCTGATCACGGATACGGGGTCGTTCAACGTCAACCGCGTGAAGGAGCTCGTGCCGACGGTGCAGCTCTACTCTTCGAACCCGCGGAATACCGGCGTCAACATTCGTGGGCTCGGCTCGCCGTTCGGCCTGACGAACGACGGCATCGAGCCCGGCGTCGGCTTCTACGTCGACGGCGTGCTTTACGCACGGCCCGCCGCGACGACGTTCGACTTCATCGACGTCGAGCGCATCGAGGTTTTGCGCGGTCCGCAAGGCACGCTGTTCGGCAAGAACACGACCGCGGGCGCGATCCTCGTGACGACGCGCAAGCCGAGCTTCACGCCTTCCGCGAACGTCGAGGTCGCCTACGGCAACGACAATTTCGTGCAGGCGAAAGCCTCCGTCACGGGTCCGCTCGGCGAGAACATCGCGGGACGGATCTCGTTCTCCGGCACGCGCCGTGACGGCAACGTATACAACGTCGTGACGAACGAGAAGGTCAATAACCTCGACAATACGGGCCTGCGCGGCCAATTGCTGATTCGTCCGTCGGACACGACGGACATCACGATCTCGGCCGACTACACGACGCAGGACCCGAAGGGGTACGCGCAGGTATTCGCAGGCGTCGTGCCGACGCTTCGCTCCGAGTACCGGCAGTTCGAGGCGATCATCGATCATTTCGGCTACGAGCCGCCGAGCCGCAACCCGTTCGACCGGCTGATCGATCACGATACGCCGTGGAGGTCCGGCAACGACATGGGCGGCGTCGCGCTCAACATCGATGCCGAAGTCGGCCCGGGCACGCTGACGGCGACGACCGCGTGGCGGTTCTGGGAATGGGACCCTTCGAACGATCGTGATTTCCTTGGCCTACCGGTCACGACGCTTTCGCAGGCCCCGTCGAAGCATGCGCAATGGACGCAGGAAGTGCGCTGGGCGGGCGATCTCTCGCCGAGGCTAAACGGTGTCTTCGGCTTCTATGCATTCGATCAGAAGCTGAGCACGAATCCCGTGCACACCGAGGCCGCAGGCTCGGCGTTGTACCGTTTCCTGTGGACCGCACCGAACACGCCGGAGCTCGCGACGCCGGAGGCTTATGACGGACAGCGAAGCGAGATCACGTCGGAGCTGAACACGGTGAGCGCGGCGCTCTTCGGGCAAATCGACTGGGCGATCACCGATCGCCTGCATCTCATGCCGGGCCTTCGGTTCAACTACGACCAGAAGGACGTCGACTACGTGCAGCGCGCGATCAACGTGCCGACGCCGACCCCGCCGGGTTCGTACGGCAGCAGCGAGTTCCAGGTCGACGTCGACGACACGAACATTTCCGGCAACCTCACGGTCAAATACGACGCGACGGACCGGGTCAGCGCTTACGCGACCTACTCGACCGGCTTCAAGTCGATCGGTGTGAATCTCGGTGGTCTGCCGCTGAATGCCCAGGAGCTCCAGAACCCGGCGCTCGTCTACTCCGTCGCACGCGTCCTTCCGGAAGAGGTGCGGCACATCGAGCTCGGCGTGAAGACGAGCCCGACGCGCACGACGGCCGCGAACTTCACGCTGTATCAGACGACGATCGAGGACTACCAGACGGTCGTCTTCGGCAACACCTTCTCGACCCCGCGCGGTTATCTTGCGAACGCCGACGAAGTTCGCGTACGAGGTTTCGAATTCGACGGCAACGTGAACATCGGCACGGCGCTGTCGCTGCGCGGCTCGCTCGTCTATGCGGACGGCGAGTACGTCAGGTTCCCGAACGCGCCCCCGCCGCTCGAGGGCACGGGCGGCCCGCCGTCCGTCGACGCGTCCGGCGGCCGGCTGCCGGGACTCTCGAAGTGGGCCGCGTCGTTCGGCGGCGAGCACCGCGCGCAAGTCGCCCCGTTCGGGACACCGGGCGAGCTTTTCACGGGCTTCGACATCTATTACCGCGACGACTTCTCGTCGAGTCCGACGCCGTCCCGGTACCTCAACATCGACGGTTACGCGCTGGTCAACTTGCGCGTCGGCTTCCGGTCGACCAACGACTGGTCGCTGCAGCTCTGGTCGCGGAACGCGCTCGACGAGGAGTACTTCGAGCAGCTACTCGCGGCGCCGGGCGGCAACGGTGCGGGCCATTACGGCGCCGTGCTCGGAGATCCGCGGACGTACGGCGTGACGTTCCGTATGGACTTCTAGTGAGCGGGGCGCGAGCGCCGCGGGGGGATGCTCGCGGCGCTCGCGTCCGTGGAATGTAAGGCGGTCCCGTCACCGCTCGAGCCCGCCACCGGACTCTCCCCTGAAGGCGCCTGCCCCGAGCCGTTCCCCTCCGCCCGGTCAGCGATTAGACCTGAATGCCCAGTGCGAACGAATCCAGAGACTACGGATTCGTCCCCGCTCTATAGGTGACGGCCCACGATAACGAGATCTCTTTCGACCCCATCGAGAATCGCCACCTTCGGTAACTCTCCCCACCTCTCGAATCCGAACTTCGAGAACAACCGCAGACTCGGCTCGTTGTGACCGAAGATGAACCCGAGCAACGTCGACACGTCGAGCGACGGCGCCTCGGCCAAGGCCTTTCGAAGAAAGTCCGAACCGAGGCCGCGTTTTCGAAATGCCTCGTGAACGTAGACGCTCAGCTCGGCTGTCTTGCTGTACGCGGGGCGACCATAAAAGGACGAAAAGCTGAGCCAGCCGACGACACGATTCTCGTGCTCGGCGACCCACAGAGGCCGGAAGCCGGGAGAGTGTTCCTCGAACCACGCGATGCGGCTCTCGATCGAAACGGGATCCGTATCGGCGGTGACCTGGCGGGACGGTATCGTCGAATTGTAGATCTCGACGATCTGCTTCAAGTCCTCGCGCTTTGCCGTCCGGTAGACGAAGGACATCTTCTTCTCTTCCCGTCGACTCGAGTCACCCTGACACGCGCGGCCCAACCTCACGGCGACCGGCACGGTGTCCCCCCGTAAGCTACCGAAAAGCCGACGGGGTCATCGACTGACCCTACACGTCTTCGATCATCAGCAACTGTGTGCCCGACGAGATCGCGACCGCCCGATGTCTGCTTGCCGGTCCCGACGGAATGAACAGCCCGTCGCCTGCCTTGAACGAGATGACGTGCCCCCTGAAGCTGATGCTCAGCGAGCCCCTCAGCACATATCCTATGTGGCCGGCCTCGCACCAGTGCTCGGCGCCGTCGCGCGTTTCGAACTCGACCAACCGCACCTGTCGGGATCCTTCGCAGTAGACCTTCTGGCGAACGTCGGGGCGGGCCTGCTGCCACTCTATTTCGTCGAAGCTGATTTTGAACGGACTCATGATTCGTCTCCCGAACGTCGCTGACGGACGGAGATGCCGCGGCCCTGGCCGCCAACGTGGAGCCGTGCTGCCTACGCTTCGCCGTTAGAGAACCGCTTCAGCAGTATATGCCTGTTGAAATCCCCGACATACCGCGGGACGGACGCGATTTCGACGTAGCGACCTGCTCGCCCGTAGGTCACCGCGCCTCTTCACCGTCCCTGCCCGGCAGCAGGAGCACTGGGCTCGTCAGTCGATCGGCTCCCTGAGCCTGTCTCCCGGCTGCACTGGCCTTTCAGCCCCAGCATAGAGCTCGAGTAACCGAGGCAACTCGCGCATGTCCGAGAAAACGATCGTATTCGGGCCGGCAAGCTTCGCGGCGGGTGTCACTCCACCGCCATAGGCGAACACTTGCATTCCGGCTGCCCGTGCCGCGGCAACTCCATGGATGCTATCCTCCACCACGACGCACGAAGCGGGCTCCGCTCCCATTCGTTCGGCTGCATAGAGGAACAGATCCGGCGCAGGCTTCCCTCGCGTGACCGCCGAAGCCGAGAAGATGCGGCCGCGAAATCGCTCATACAATCCGGTCAGACCAAGCGTGTAACGCATCTTTTCGTGCGTGCCGCTCGATGCAACGCAGGTCGGCACATCGATCTGGTCCAAGGCCTCGACGATTCCATCGACCGGACGCAACTCGGCCGCGAATACGCTGCGGTACAAGGGCTCGATCTCGTCCCTCCAATCGTCAGGAAGAGCTCGTCCGATATGCTCTTCGATCTCTCGTTCGAAGTCCGCATCCGACACGCCGACGAAGCGCTCGATCACCTCCTCTTCGGATATGTGCCATCCAAGTCGGGCCAGGACCTGCACGTCGACCTTGACGCCCAGCCGCTCCGAGTCCACGAGCACCCCATCACAGTCGAAGATCACAAGCCCGAGCATCGCTCTCCCATTCTCCCGCCGCGCAGCCCGATGGTAGCGCGTCCCGGGACCCTCGGGACTCTCAGCCGGCTGCCCGCGCGAGAATATCAGCCCGCCCTCCATAGCCGAAAGCGATCGCTCGACGCTCTCGCCTGCTGCCAGCACGACTCGAGCTCGTGATTGCGCATGGCCGCCCATGCGCCCAAGGGCGCACGCTTCTCTTCGGAGAAGCTGACGACCGATCGGGGACCGCCCCCGCGTTTCGGGCTCCCAGTCGAGATCATGCGGCACCACGTTCAACGGCCAATGCCGCCCTGATAGCTGCATTCGCAAACGTTCGCAACGCCGCGAATCTCTTGCCAAGGTTGCGTTTCAAGGCATTTGCGGGATACTCGTCCAGCCGCCTCCCGACGCCATGCGTCGGGGCGCAACAGGGGAATAAGGAGGGGGAGATGAAGCGTCGAGAAACTCGCAGATCGGGGTGGCTGATTGCGCCGACCCTTGCCGTTCCGCTCACCGCGGGCGCCCAGCTCGAAGAGGTCATCGTCACGGCCCAGCGCCGGGAAACCAATCTGCAGCAAACGCCCGTGTCCATACAGGCCTTCACCGCCGAGGACCTCGAGAACATCGGCATCCAGGCCGGACGTGACGTCGGCATCATGGTGCCGAATCTCGTCGCGAATCCTACCGGCGGCGGAGTCGCGGCGCCAAACTTCTACATCCGAGGCCTGCCCGGGGTCGGCATCTACATCGACGGCATCTGGCAATCGTCGTGGGGCTTTCTCGAGGCAAACATGACGGAGGTCGAGCGGGTCGAGGTGCTGCGCGGTCCGCAAGGTACGCTGTTTGGACGCAACACGAACGGCGGTGCGATCAACATCACGACCCGGCGGCCCGCGGACGAGTTCGGGGCGCGGCTCGGCTTCGAGCTCGGCGAGTTCAACCGCCGTTACGCGACCGCCGCCGTGGACGTGCCCTTGTCGGAGACGTTCAAGACCAAGTGGATGGTCTCGAGCCGGCAGCACGACGGCTTCGTCGAAAGCGTCACCGTCAACCGCTCGCTCGGCAATCAGGACGACAAGATCTTCCGCGCCGACCTCTTGTGGGAGCCCACGGAGCGCTTCAGCCTTCGTCTCACCGCGAACGACGAGGACAAGCGGGGCACCGAGCCCCGGATCATCCGGATCACGAACGAGAACAACGCCCAGTACATCCGTTACAACGTGCTGGCCGGCAACCCGGAGTTCCTGGCCCGTGCGCGGGCGGTCGATCCGGACTTCCCGGAGTCGCCGTTCAAGTCTTTTTTCCCGTCGGACCGCTTTACGCCGAGAACCCACATGCCGGGCTATCCGGGCGGTGAGCTCGGCAAGTGGCAGACCAAGTCCGATACGCCGCCGAACGGCGTGCGCCGTGACCTCCGCTACTACACGCTCACGCTGGAATGGGACATCTCCGAGAATCTCTCTCTGCGGGCGATCATGTCCGACTGGGAGCTGAATCGTCAGCAGGACGTCGACTTCGACGGCTCCGAGTTCACGTTCACCACGGACACGAACCGGTCGCTCGACGAGAACGACACGCTCGAGATCCATCTCACGGGCAACCATCTCGGCGGGCGCATCGACTGGCTCTTCGGCTACTACTCGCTCGACGAGAATACGAAGAGCCGCACCTACCGCTGGACGATGCTCGATCTGCCGCGCGCCGGCACGTCGGGGGCCGACGCCAACACGTTGCACCCGGACGCGCAGGCTTACCTTCAGGCCTGGCGCGCGACCGTCGGTCTGCCTCCGACGCCGCCCGGCATCTTCGGCCATCTCGATCAGCTCAACCTCATCGAGGGCAAGCAAAGGGCCATTTTCAGCGAAGTGACGTTCGGTCTCACGCAGAAGCTCGACTTCACGATCGGGGCGCGCGTCACGGACGACGAGGGCCGCACGTTCGCGATGGCACCGACCGACGGCTTCCGGCCGCCGCTCCCGGGAATGGAGCCTCGCGGCAACATCTTCGCCGGCACCCTCCAGGAGATCCGCGAACGTCCGGACTTCGGCAACAATACGACGAACAAGGTGGCGCTCCGGTATCAGCTCAACGACGACATCATGCTCTACACGAGCTACAGCGAGGGCTTCACGGAGACCGACGTCAACTTCATCAACATTCCGACGCTGGTCTCACCGGGCAACTGTCCCGCGCTGCCGACACCGATCCCGCTGAAGCGCGAGGAGATCACGAATCGCGAGCTCGGCCTCCGATCGGAATGGCTCGACGGCACGCTCCGCTTCAATGCCACGTATTTCGACGCGAGCTGGGACGGCATGCGCGTCGTTGCTCTGCCGATCGATCCGTGCACGAGCGCACCGGCGCCGAACCCGTACCCGACGAGCGACGGCCTCGGCGATGCGGACGGCTGGGAGTTCGAGCTCGTCTACGCCCCGGCGAGCTTACAGCGATGGCGGTTCAACGCCGGCCTCGGCATCATCGACACGGCCTACCGCGAATCCGGCTTCTTCGATCCGGTCAGCGGCAGCGGCACGTCCCCGAGCGGCCCGTTCGCCTATGCGCCCGACAACAGCGCCTCGATCGGCGTCCAGTACGACAGGCCGCTCCCGAGCGGCGGGCACCTGCTGGTCGTCGGCCAATACGGATGGATGGACAAGTACGTTCGTGACGCGGCCCACCAACGCATCCTGATCGACGAGGCCGGCAACTACATCTTCGAGCCCTCCTACGGCGTGCTGAACGCTCGCGTCGTGTACGAGCCGCCGGGCCGCAACTGGACGCTCGCGGTCTGGGGCACGAATCTCACGGACGAGCAGTACGTGAACGGCGGCTTCGATGCTCGACAGGTCTGGGGCTACGACTTCGCCGTGATCGGACCGCCGAGAGAAGTGGGAGCCACACTCAACATCCGGTTCTGACCACGCGGCGCTTCGCTTCGTCCACGGCTGTCGCTGCAACGACCGCTGCAGCGACAGCCTCACGCGTGCCCATGCCCACCTTTGGGCTCTGATTGCCGCCGGCCTTGCGGCTCGAATATCGTTAATCAATACTACGCCGCCATTCGAGAATGGTTCCGGGAACCATGAGCAACCGTGAGGCCGTCTGTCCGCAACCTGCCGCAATCGCGAAATCCACGTCGGTGAACGTGACGGCGAGAGCGTCGCAGACATGACGAAGCGCCGCGTTCTCGTCGCAAGCCTCGTCGGCACGACGATCGAGTTCTTCGACTTCTACATCTACGGCACGGCTGCCGTGCTCGTCTTTCCGCAGCTGT
>CAZKNH010000010.1:0-59105 GCA_964553875.1 uncultured Gammaproteobacteria bacterium
TGTCGCCCGCCTTCACGACCTCGCGCGGATCCTTCACGAACTTGTTCGACAGCGCCGAGATGTGCACGAGGCCGTCCTGATGCACGCCGACGTCGACGAACGCCCCGAACGCGGCGACGTTCGTGACGACGCCTTCGAGGATCATCCCGGGCTTCAAGTCCTCGAGCTTCTCGACACCGTCGGCGAAGCGCGCGGTCCTGAACTCGGGGCGCGGATCGCGTCCGGGCTTCTCGAGCTCCTTCAGGATGTCGCGCACGGTCGGCACGCCGAACTTCTCGTCGGTGAATGTCTCGGGCTTCAGCGTGCGCAGGAACGCCGCGTCGCCGATCAGCGCCTTGACGCTCTTGCGGGCGTGTTGCGCGATCCGCTCGACGACCGGATAGGCTTCCGGATGCACGGCCGACGCATCGAGCGGCTCGTCACCGTCGGCGATCCTCAAGAAACCCGCGCACTGCTCGAACGCTTTCTGGCCGAGCCGCGGCACCTTGAGCAGATCCGTGCGCCGCCTGAAGGGGCCGTTCTCGTTGCGGTACTGCACGATGTTCTCGGCGACCGCGCTCGAGAGACCCGCGACTCGCGCGAGCAGCGGCGCCGATGCAGTGTTCACGTGAACGCCCACCGCGTTCACGCAGTCCTCGACGCGTGCATCGAGCGCGCGCGCGAGCCGGTTCTGATCGACGTCATGCTGGTACTGGCCGACGCCGATCGATTTGGGCTCGATCTTCACGAGCTCGGCAAGCGGATCCTGCAGCCGACGTGCGATCGATACCGCGCCGCGCAGCGACACGTCGAGGTCCGGAAACTCGCGAGCCGCAATCTCCGACGCGGAGTACACCGATGCGCCCGCTTCGTTCACGACGAGCTTCGCGAGCCTGCGCCCCGGGAGGCGCGCGATTAGCTCCGCGACGAGCCGATCGGTCTCGCGGCTGCCGGTGCCGTTGCCGATCGCGATCAGCTCGACGTTGTGGGCGTCGCAGAGCTTCGCGAGCGTCGCAAGGGATTCCTCCCATTGCCGCTTCGGCTCGTGCGGATAGATCGTGCCCGCAGCGACGAGCTTGCCGGTGGGATCGACGACGGCGACCTTGACGCCGGTGCGCAGCCCCGGATCGAGCCCCATCACCGTGCGCGGTCCGGCCGGCGCGGCGAGCAACAGGTCCTTCAGGTTCTCGCCGAACACCGCGATTGCCTGCTCCTCGGCGGCCTCGCGCGCGCGGTTCATCAGGTCGACGGTCAGGTGCACGTGGATCTTCGCGCGCCAGGCGAGCCGACACGCCTGTGCGAGCCATGCGTCGGCCGCGCCGCCGCGAAACTCGAGGTTCGC
Source organism: uncultured Gammaproteobacteria bacterium (assembly GCA_964553875.1). Lineage (GTDB taxonomy): Bacteria > Pseudomonadota > Gammaproteobacteria > Steroidobacterales > Rariloculaceae > ZC4RG20. The sequence goes on from CAZKNH010000010.1 coordinate 1,322, forward strand.
GTGTCGTGCGATCACGGCCTCCGCATGGGCGTGCCCTTTGTCGGCGTCGGGCCCCGGCTCGAGCGCGAGCTCGAGGATCTTCTCGCGACGCGCGCGGAGCAGCGCGAGGAGCCTGTGCGACGGAATCTTCGCGATCGGCTCCGCATGATCGAAGTAGTCCGCGTACTTCGCGCCTTCGGTTTCCTTGCCTTCGACGACCTTGGCCCGGATCACGCCATGATCCCAGAGCCACTCGCGCAGCCGGCCGAGGAGCTCCGCGTCCTCGCCCCAGCGCTCGATCAGGATCGCCCGCGCGCCTTCGAGCGCGGCCTTGACGTCGGCGACGCCTTTCTTCTCGTCGACGAACGCGGCCGCGGCTTCCTCGGGCGGGACGTTCCCGTTCTGCAACAGGGCGTCGGCGAGCGGCTCGAGACCTGCCTCGCGGGCGATCTGAGCCCGCGTGCGCCGCTTCGGCCGGTACGGGAGGTACAGATCCTCGAGCCGCGACTTGCTGTCCGCGGCCTCGATGCTTGCGCGGAGCTCGTCCGTGAGTTTGCCTTGCTCCTCGATGCTCGCAAGGATCGTCCGGCGGCGATCCTCGAGCTCACGCAGGTACGTGAGACGCGTCTCGAGCGTGCGCAGCTGCGCGTCGTCCAGACCGCCCGTGACTTCCTTACGGTAGCGTGCGATGAACGGCACCGTTGCGCCGTCGTCGAGCAGCGCGATTGCGGCCTCGACTTGTGAAGGGGCGGCGCCGATCTCGTCGGCAATGGTCTTCGCGATCTTGCTCGCGAGCGAAGAAGCTTCGGACATCGTTCCTGAATCGATCGGCGGCGTAGCGCCGCGAGCGGCGATTGTGGCAACGGCGGGCGAACGAAGAAAGGCGTTGACACGCCGCTTCGCTTGTGCGCGTGCCGATCCACGGCAACTGCGTGCGCGGCGAGCTCGAAAGCGTCGCCATCCGGCAACGTGCGGATGTCACCGCATTGTCACCGCGCGGAAGCCCACTCTAGTCTCGATGTGACGTTCGTGAACGGCGAGACGGTGACGCAGATTCAGGCCATTTACTTCGCGCCCGCGTTCGTTCTCGCGGGTGCAATCGTTCTCGGGCTCGTTGGCGGATACGCGTTCGAGCGCGTCCGACGCTCCATTCTGCCGTCGTCGTCGAGCCGCGCGCTGCTCGCGCGGCTGCCCGGCGATATTCGCGGGATGCTGACGGCCGATGTGCCGTCCGAGATGCTGAAGCATTACAAGGCCGCCGTGCTCGGCATGTTGCGCTGGTCCGCGCAGAGCGCCGTCGCGCTCGCCGTCGGTCTCGTCCCCGTGGCCGCCGCGTTCATGCTCGTCGCGGCGTGGGACCCGTCGACGCGGAACGGCGACAAGGATGCGTTTTGCGCGTCCGCGATCCACTGCGCGCTGTTCGAGATGATGCTGTTCGATACGCACAGGTCGCCGGAGCTCGAACGTTCGATCGTCGTCCGCACCGCCGCCTTCGACCGTAATCCCGTCTGGCCTTACGTGAACGACCTCGAGCTCGCGTTCTTCACGGCGGTCGTGCTCGGCGGCGCGGGCGCCGCGTGGCTCGAGCGGAAGCGTCGGACCGTGCGGCGATGAACCTGCGCGCGGCGGACTACTTCCTGTGCCGGCTCGCGCAACGCGCGCCGGGCGCGCTCAAGCTGATCGGCGACGTCGAGACGGACCTCTTGCGTACGCGGCTCGATGCGATCGGGATCGACCGGCCGGTCTTCATCACGGGGCTCGCGCGTGCAGGGACGACGATCCTTCTCGACCTCTTCGCGAGACTCGAACCGGTCGGCACGCATCGCTACCGGGACTTTCCGTTTCTGTTCGCGCCGTGCTGGTGGAGCTGGTGCAACGACCGCTTCGGTCGCCTCGAAGACCCGGTCGAGCGTCCGCACCGGGACAGGATCGAGATCACGAAGGAGAGTCCCGACGCGTTCGAGGAGCCGATCTGGCGATATTTCTTTCCATCGGTGAACGATCCGGCGGCGACGCACGTCCTGACCGCGGAGGACGACGACGAGCGGTTCGATGCGTTCTTCGTCGATCACGTGAGGAAAGTGCTGCTGCTGCGCGGCAAGACGCGTTACGTGTCGAAAGGCAACTACAACGTGACGCGCTTGCGTTACCTCGCGCGTCTTTTCCCGGACGCACGTTTCGTGGTCCCGATCCGTCACCCGGTCGATCACGTCGGCTCGCTCGTTCGCCAGCACCGCCTGTTCACGCGCTACGCGGAGCAGGATCCGCGCGTGCCGGAGTATCTGCGTGCGGCGGGGCATTTCGAGTTCGGACCGCAAAGGATGCCGATCAATGTCGATCTTGACGCATCGGCCCGCATCGCGGCCGCGTGGGCCCGCGGCGACGACGTGACCGGCTACGCGATCACATGGCGCGCCGTGTACACGCATGCCGAAGCGGCCGCGCGCGACGATAGACTCGCCGGCCGCATCGAATTCGTACGCTACGAGGATCTCTGCGCGCGGCCGCGGGCGACCATCGGTCACCTTCTCGAGTTCTGCGGGCTCGGCGAGCACGTCGACGAGCTCGACGCGGTCCTTGCGCGGATTTCGGCGCCGCCGGGCCGCGACGACTTCGATGTCTTGCGAGAGCGCGTGTGGCGGGAAACGGCCGATGTCGCCGAGCGCTTCGGATACGAGGAGGAGGGGATCGCCCATCCGTAGCCGTACCGAGTGGTCCGAAAGTTGCAGCGCAGGAGACGTGCCGGCATCACGACAACGAGAGCAGCGTGAGATCAAGGAGGATCGCAGAAGGCCCGGTGCGGGCAGCGTAATCGCGATGACGGGACGCGTCGAGCATCGCTGCCTCAGAGCGTATTTCTTCGTGTCCGCAGCCGGTCTCAGCGTGCTCGCCGTGTTCGCGTTCGGCGTCGCGGTCGGCGCGTTCAAGCTGTTCCCGTATCCGCTCCTCGAGCGAGGCGCGGCCGCCGCGCGCGATTGGATCCGCTACCCGTGGCACAACGCGAGACTCCGTCCCGAGAAATTTCTCGCGCCGAAGCGTGCCGCGGCGTCGGCTCTCGCGGCGCCCGTGCTCGATTTGCCCGGCGCGTTCGACGGTGTGACGTTCGTCGACGGCTTCTTCGGGCGGAAGACCGGTATGCGTTTGCTCGACATGGATGGAGACGTGCTGCACGAATGGCGCGTCTCGTTCAACGAGCTCTGGCCTGACGCGACGCATGTCGAGCGCGCGCTGCACGACTGGGACGCGCAGATTCACGGCGCGGTGCTCTATCCGAACGGCGACGTCGTCTTCAATTTCCAGTACGGCGGGCTCGCGCGGGTCGACGCATGCGGGCGGCCGATCTGGCGTCTCCCGGAGCAGACGCATCACTCGGTGTACGAGGACGAGAACGGGCACCTGTGGGTACCGTCGCGTCGACGGCACGACGAGCCGAGCCCGGCGCTGCCGGGCGCTCCACTGCCGTATTACGAGGATCTCGTGCTCGAGATCTCGCCGGATGGCCGCATCCTGCGCGAGATTTCCGTGCTCGACGTGATCCTCGAAGGCGGTCACGAGGGTCTCTTGTACGCGAACGGCGAGCACGGCGCGGTGCTGAACCTGCCCCTCGACGGTGACTTCACGCACCTGAACGACGTCGAGGTGCTCGAGCCGTCGGTCGCAGCCGCGTTCCCAATGTTTTCCGCAGGGGACCTGCTGCTGTCGCTTCGCAACCTGAACCTGCTGCTCGTCGTCGACCCCGACACCGAGACGGTGAAGTGGTGGATGGTCGGCCCGTATCTGCGGCAGCACGACCCCGATTTCCTGCCGAGCGGGCGGATCTCGGTATTCGACAACCGCCGGGACGGGGCCGGGGGTGACGTCCTCGGCGGAAGCCGAATCCTCGAGGTCGACCCGGCGACGCGGGAAATCTTCGTCGTGTACGGCGACGGTGCAGGCGAGCGCTTCTACACGGAGACGATGGGCGATCACCAGCATCTGCCGAACGGCAACATCCTGATCACCGAGTCGGAGGCCGGACGCGCGTTCGAGATCGCCCCTTCCGGCAGCGTCGTCTGGTCCTACGTGAACCGATGGGATGACGAATCGGCGGCGCTGATCGGCCGCGCCGTCCGATATCCGGCGAGCTATGCGAGGTCGATCGAAACGGAGAGCTGCGATGATGAGAACGAACGATAAGGAGCGCGCGAGAGCCGCCGGACCGCGCCCGATCGTGCCGTCGACGGTGCCGTTGACCGTCGCGGCTGTTGGGTGGGCGGGCACGTTCGCGCCCGCCGCCGACGCCTATGTCGGCCCCGGAGCGGGTATGGGACTCCTCGGCGTCATGCTGGCCCTCGTTGCCGCGATTCTGATGGCGCTCGTCGGCATCGTCCTCTGGCCGATACGCATGGCCGCGCACCGCAGGAGGAGCAGATTGCGCGAGAAGGACCGCGACGCGCAGAACGGCGCCCACGAACGCGACGGCCGCCGGGAGCCTGCGGCGCGTTGACGATCCGCCGCGAAGCGATGCCGCGCGCCGCCGTGGCGAGCCGCGCGCGCGTGGCGTAAAGTCGCGCCCATGGCATCGATCAGAGACACGCTCGAGCGGCTCAAGTCCGAGTACGTCGAGCTCCACACGCGCAAGGAAGACCTGTTCTGGGTCACGAAGATGGGCCTCGCCGACGACATGCCGGCGGCCCGCAAGGCGATGGCCGAGGCCGAGATTGCGTGGAATCGGTTCCTGCAGGATCCTGCGCGGCTCGCGTCACTGCGCGAGCTCGCGGCGCGGCCGAACGGCATGAGCGAGACCGAGAGGCGAATCCTCGACGGCTGGATCGCGACGCTCAGCGCGCACGTGATCGAGGACCCGGATGCGCGCAAGCTTTCCGCCGAGATCGTCGAGCTCGAGGCCGCGCTCGCCGAGAAGCGCGCGACGATGCCGCTCGGATACGTGGATCCGGTCAGCGGTGCGCATACGCCGGCGTCGAGCGTGCGGCTCGCGATGATGATGCGCACGGATCCGGACGAGGCCCGGCGCAAGGCTGCATACGAAGGGCTCCTCAGCATCGAGCCGTACGTGCTCGACGCGGGCTTCCTCGAGATCGTGCGGAAGCGTAATCGGCTCGGCCGGATGCTCGGGCACGAGGATTACTACGCGTGGCGTGTCGCGGTCGTCGAGCGGATGAGCAAGCGCGAGGTTTTCGACAGGCTCGACGTGCTCGCGGCGCGCACGGCGGAGAAGTCGAAGGCGGAGCTCGCGGCGTTCGAGAGGAAGCACGGACCGGGCGCGCTCGAGCCGTGGAATTTTCGTTACTTGCGCTCGGGGGCCGTCGAGCGCGAGCTCGATCCGTATTTCGGTTTCGCGGACGCCCTCGAACGCTGGGGGCGCTCGTTCCATGCGCTCGGCGTGCGGTATCGGGGCGCGACGCTGACGCTCGATCTCGTCGACCGTCCCGGTAAGTTCGAGAACGGCTTCATGCACGGGCCCGGCCCCGCGTTCTTCGACAACGGCACGTGGCGCCCCGCCCGCGTGAACTTCACCGCGAACGCGGTCGTCGGCCAGGTCGGCAGCGGGCTCGATGCGGCCCGAACGCTCTTTCACGAAGGCGGGCATGCGGCTCACTTCGCGAACATCCTGGCCGATGCGCCGTGCTTCAGTCACGAGTTCGCGCCGACCAGCGTCGCGTACGCGGAGACGCAGTCGATGTTCATGGAGTCGCTGCTGGTCGACGCGGACTGGCGTGTGCGCTACGCGCGCGATCCGCACGGCAGAGCGATGCCGCTCGAGCTGATCGAACGGTGGATCCTGGAGACGCAGCCTTTCCGCGCATGGGACATGCGGATGATGCTGACGGTGCCGTTCGCCGAGCGCGCGCTGTACGAGATGGCGGACGAGGATCTCCGCCCGGACCGCGTGCTCGAGACGTTCCGGCGCATCGAGCGCGAGCTTCAAGGGCTCTCGGCCGGCGTGCGGCCGGTGCTCGCGGTGCCGCATCTCCTCGCGGGCGAGTCGAGCGCGTACTACCACGGCTACGTGCTGGCCGAGATGGCCGTGCAGCAGACCCGACGTTTCTTCCTCGAGCGCGACGGTTTCTTGACGGACAACCCGCGAATCGGGCCGGATCTCGCGCGGCATTACTGGGCGCCGGGCAACGCGGCGTCGTTCGATGCGACGCTCGTTGCGCTGACCGGCGCTTCGCTCTCTCCCGATGCGCTCGTCGACGTGTGCAACCTCGACACCGACGCCGCGATCGAGGAAGCCCGCGAGGCCGTGCAACGTGCCCGCAAGCGGCCCCTGGCGGAGGGGCCCGTGCGGCTCGACGCGACGATCCGCGTCGTGCACGGCCGCGACACGATCGCGACGAGCGAGGACGGGGATTTCGAGCAGGCGGCGGCCGATTTCGCGTCGTTCATCCGGCGGCTCGAGGCGCAGAACCGCGCCGCGTGAGCCTCCGTCGGCGTCGACGGCGGAACGACGCCGGGCGAGGAAGACGGGCGTCGTTATCGGCGGATAGCCGCGCCGGTCAGCTCTCGGTGTTGGCTCGCTCGCCGGGGACGCCGACGCGAGGCGGTCCGTCTATCTCGACGTACTTCAAATCGAGCTTCCCGCCGAGGCTGACGATATCGCCGTCCGCGAGCAGCCGCCGCTCTACCGGCTCGGAGTTCACGAGGATTCCGTTCTTGCTGCCCACGTCTTCGATGATGGCGCCGATTCCCTGAACGGTAAGCCGTGCGTGCGTTCGGCTGACGAACTCTCGCCGGATACAGATGTCGTTCGTCGACGCCCGCCCGATCGTGACGCTGGATTTCGTCACGGGGTATCTCGTCCCGTCCGGTGCTTCCAGCACGGCGATGGGCTGCCGGCCTGCCTGCCCCGAGTGGTGACGGAACAGCTCGCCGATACGGATGATCTCGACGCCGTCCCGCGCGTCGTCGCGATCATCGCCCCCGCCGCGGCCCGCGTCGCCGTCGGCTCTGGCCGCGGCAGGTCCGTCGGCAGATCGGCCCGACGAGCCGACTTGCCTTTGCAGCGTTTCGATCGTTCTCTGCTTCGCATCGAGCTCCGTCTCGAGCTTGTCGATGAGCTGCTGCTGGGCGACGAGCTCCTGGCGCAACGAGCGGATCTGCTGCGCGATGCGCTCGTTCTTCTCCGCTTCGGCGGCCTTCGCGAGCTCGCGGTGCTCTTCGAGCTTGCGCTCGAGATCGCGCTGAGACCGCTCACGCTCCTTGAGCCGCCCCGCGAGCTGGGCGCAGCGGCGCTCGAGCTCGATGATGCGCCCGGAGAGCAGCTCCCTTTCACCGTCCTTCCTGGAAAGTCTTTCCTCGGCATCCCGTACGACCTGTTCCAGGCCGGCGAGCGTATCCTCGTACTGCTCGATGCGCTTTTGCATCTCCGCCCAGTGCTCTTTGCGCCCGTCGATATAGGCATGAAGGTCGTCGACTTCCGCGCGGAGCCGAGCGTTCGCCTTCTCTAGCTCCCGGTTTCGCGCCTCGCAGCGATCGAGCTCGGCCTGCGCTTCGCTCAAGCGAATGCGCAGCCGTTCGATCTCGCCGTCGACCCGGTCGAGCCAGACCGCGGGTCTGCCGTCGGGCGACGGCCTGTCCCGTTGTCCGGTGTCGGGGTCTGCGGTCTCGTCGTCGTGGGAAGGGGCGGGAAGACTAACGTCGTCGTCGTTCTTGTTCGAGCTCATCGCCGATCCATTCGGTCCGCTAAGGGCGTCATGCGCGCTCGGACGTGAGGTCCGGCAATCGTCCGCGCAGGTTGTGTATGGTCGATACGATTGCCGTACGGGTCTTGACCCCGAGCTTCGCGCGGATGGACTTCAAGTACGCTCGAACCGTTTCGACGCTGACCGAGAGCCGCAACGCGATTTCCTTGTCCGTCATTCCGGACATCAGCGCGTCGAGGACGTCCACTTCGCGCTTCGAGAGTCGGAACAGGCCTTTGGCCTGCTCTAGATTGACCGCGGTAAGCTTGGGATTGCCGATCGGCTCGACGAGCGCAGCATAGAGCTCATCCGCGTCCTCGTCGGTCTTCTGCAGTCGGAAGAGGCGCATGCAGTAGAACTGGTTCTCGAGGATCACGAGGGCGCAGCGCTCGCCTGGCTTGTCGATGACGAGCTGCTTCACGATCGACGCGGCGGGCTGCGGGTCGTGGAAGAGCCGCTGCGCTTCTGCAAGCGCCGCGTCGATTCGCGGGTCCGGCGGCTCGCGAGCGGCGCTGAAATCGTGCTTCGGAGGTGCGGAGGCGTAGAGTAACTCGGCGTGCTGGTTCAGTAGCATCAGAAGGGGCCGCTGCCGGCGGCGCAGAATGTCGGTCAGCTTGAAATCGAACTTCTCGTCGGTCTTGTAGAGGTCGATCCGGTCGATAGCCAGTAGCTTGGCATCCGTCGGACTCAGATCCATTCTGTTCCCCTTTCCGATAAGAGTCGCCGGGTGGTGTTCTTCTTGTTGAGCGCCCGGGATGTCTGACGGGTCTATAGACTAAGGCTCCCGAAGTTTAGATCCGACGCTCGGCGCGCGCTGTGAAACATCTCTCAAAAAAGGCGTGCCGAGAAAGCTTCTTCTGCTCGCCTCGATATCCCCAATTCGGGGGTACCCATCTTGAGTTACAGACAGGCGTGGTCTCGTCGGTGGGATCCTCGTAGTGAAGCATCATCGACGTCGCCGAGACCGGCCGGCAGACGTACACGAGCTCGCTGTCCGCGCGGGCTCACGAACCGCCTCGAGCTCGAGGTCAAGGGCTCGTACGTCTATCGCGACGACAGCACGCGCTCGCGCGAGTTTCTGCGCGATTCCGTCCGTGAAAGCATCTTCAACTCGGAAGGGAAGGGCGCCGGCGACTACGAGAGCGGCCTGCGCTATCAGTTCAAGCGGCGGAGTCCGGCCGCGCCTTACCTCGTCGGCAATCTGCGCTACAAGCACGACAACGGCTCGGACCCGGCAGTCTCGGCTACATGTGGACGAAGGAGGACGACAAGGGGACGAGCGTCGACGAGGACGGGCGATCGGCTTCGGTGTCGTCGATCCGGGCGACGCCGTGCGCATGAGCTTCGGTCTCGGCCTCGGCCTGAACGACCGCTCGTCGCTCAGCATCAGCTGCGCGCTCGACCGGTTCTCGAAGACCTGGATCGAGACGGCGTCCGAGCAAAGCATCGCGGGCTCGGACGCGACGGTCGGGAAGCTCCTCGTCGGCTACTCGATGAGGCTCGCGAGCGGCACACCGCTGAACATTGCGTTCGGCCTCGGCACGACCGGCGAGGCGCCGGATACCGATCTGTCGTTCCGGATGCCGTTCAATCTGCGCAAGTAGGGTCTCCGCCCGATAAGATCGGGGCCGGGACGGCGCTCGAGCCGTCCCGGCTCGTTGCGGTCAGCCGGCGGCCGTCTCGCGTTCGAGCTCGGCAAGCGCCTCCTTCGCGACGCGAAACGAATCGACGGCCGCGGGGATCCCCGAGTAAATGCCGACGTGCAGCAGCACCTCGCGGATCTCCTCCTTCGTGCAGCCGTTACGGATCGCGCCCTTCACGTGGATCTTGAGCTCGTGGTGGCGGTTCAGCGTGGCGAGCAGCGCAATGTTCAAGAGACTTCGGATCTTCTTCGGCAGCGCCTCGCGCCCCCAGACCGCACCCCAGCAGTACTCGGTGACGAGGCGCTGAAGCGGCATCGTGAAGTCGTCCGCGCTGCCGATGGATTTCTCGACGTACTCGGCGCCGAGCACCGACTTCCTGATCGCGAGGCCGCGCTCGAACAATTCGTCGTTCATGACATCGATCTCCTTGGGTCGAACTCATCGAAGGACGCGACACGAACGCGCGGCGCGGTCGAGCACCGCGCTTTCATCGCGGGAATTCAGGTGCGGAAACGGAGGCCGTCACTTCGGCCAGACCGGCTCGGCGACGGCCGCATCCGGCGGATAGACCGTCACCGGCACGCCGTTCTGCCATTGGATCACGAGCAGAGGGGCGTCGATGCGCCGCCCGTGCTCGTCGAATCTGACGCGGTGACCCGGAAAGTAACGGGCGGGGCCGTCCGTCAGGTCCATCGTCCGGAGCGCTTCGGCCACCGCGGCACGCTCGGCGGTCCCCGCGATTTCGAGCGCTTCCTTGAGAAGCCACACGTGCCCGTAAGCGCAGAGCGGATTCTGCGTGAGCCACGGCTCGCCGCTGCGCTCGATGTACTCCGCGGACAGCGCCTCGAGCCCTTTGACGTGCCAATTCGCCACGACCGCCATGATGCCTTCCAGCAGGGCCGGCGGCATGTTCTTTGCGAGATCGGGATCGCCCATCGCGCTGCCGTTCGACACGGTCGGGAGCCGCCCGCGGCCGAGCCCGAACTCGTTCATCTTCTCGAGCAGCAGCTTCGTATCGGCGACGACCGTCGGCAGGAGCAGCAGCATGTCCGGCCTCGTCGAGCGCACGCGCTGGATCAGCGGGGTCGCGTTCGAAAGCGGCGGCGTGAACGTCTCGTCGACGACGAGATCGAGGTCGAGCCGGTCGAGAATGCCGCCTTCCTTGATCGGCTTGACGAACGCGACGGACGCCGCCGTGCTGTCCATCACGATACCGATCCGCTGCGGACGTTTGGCGGCCGCGCTTTCCGCGAGCTCGAGGAGGATCGGCAGCGCGCCCTCGGCCTGCTGAACGCCGGTCGGCGACGTCTGAAAGATGTAGCGGAAGCCGCGGCCCGTGATCAGATCGGAATACGACAACGTCAGGAGCGGCAGCGACGCCCGCTCGGTGACCTCCGAGACCGCGAGCGTGAACGAGCTCAAGTACGAGCCGGTCGCGCCGACCATGTCCGGGTGATCCGCGACCATTCGCTGCGCGGCATTCTTTGCGCGCTCGACGCTGTCGCCGGTATCGACGACGACGAGCTCGATCGGCGCGCCGCCGAGCGCCTGAACGCCGCCTTGCGCGTTGATGTGCTCGACGGCCATCTCGGCGCCGATCCGCATCACCTGACCTTGCCGTGCCCACGGTCCGGACAGGGGCACGATCAGGCCGATCTTGACCGGCGCCTGCGCGGCGGCCGGGAACGCGACGAGCGCGGCGGCCAACGCAGCGAGCGCGCGGCGGGTCAATCTGGCGGGCAGAATGCTGCGGAAAGCCGTTCGTTCGCTCATGTCGTTGTCCTTCCTTCTTCTCGGCGCCGACGGCACTACATGCCGAGGTAGGCGCGGCGGACGCGGTCGTCGTCCGAAAGCGTAGCGTGGTCGCCTTCGAGGATCACGTGTCCGGCCTCGAGCACGTAGCCGCGGTCCGCGAAATGGAGCGCCTCGGCGACGCGCTGCTCGACGAGCAGGATGCTCATCGCGCGTTCCCGATGGATCGCGACGATGCGCTCGAAGATCTCGTCCGCGACGGCAGGCGCGAGGCCCATCGACGGCTCGTCGAGCATCAGGAGCCGGGGGGCCGACGCGAGCCCGCGCGCGATCGCGAGCATCTGCTGCTCGCCCCCCGACAACGTGCCTGCCGTCTGGCGGCTTCGTTCCGCGAGAACCGGGAACCAAGTATAGATTCTCTCGAGAGTCTCCTCCCAAGCGGCGCGGCCGGCGTCGGTGTACGCGCCGACCTCGAGGTTCTCCCGGACCGTCAGCGACGGGAACACCTGGCGTCCCTCGGGCACGTGCGCGATACCGAGATGCGCGCGGCGCGCGGGCGGCACGCTGGCGAGATCGCGCCCGTCGAAGCGGATCGCGCCCGACGTCACGGGTGCCAGCCCGGAGATCGCGTTGAACAGCGTGCTCTTGCCGGCACCGTTCGGGCCGACGACCGCGACGAGCTCGCCGGCTCCGACGCGAAGCGACACGCCGTTGAGCGCCGGGATGCGCCCGTACGCGACGTGAAGATCAGCGATCTCGAGCATACCCTTCGAGCCACTTCCTGCCGAGATAAGCCTCGATCACGGCCGGGTCGCGCGTGACCGCGTCCGGGTCGCCGCTTGCGAGCACCGCGCCGTGATCGAGCACGACGAAGCGATCGACGAGCCGCACCATTGCGTGCATCGTGTGCTCGATGATCACGACCGTGATGCCGAGATCGGGAAGGCGCGCGATCAGGTCGATCAGCTCGCGTACTTCGTCGTGCGCGAGCCCTGCGAGGATCTCGTCGAGCAAGAGCAGCTTCGGCTGCGAAGCGAGCGCGCGCGCGAGCTCCATCAGGCGGAGCTCCCGATTCGTGAGCTGCCCCGCGATGCGGTGCGCCGCAGCGGCGAGGCCGACGGTCTCGAGCGCACGGTGCGCGAGCGCCGCCGCTTCGTCGTCACGTGCGGTGCGGACATACGCGCCGATGACGACGTTCTCCGCGACGGTCATCCTCGCGAACGGCTTCACGACCTGGAACGTGCGGCCGATCCCGCGCCGACAGATCCGATTCGGCCGCACCCCTGTGACGTCCTCGCCGTAGAGCCGCACGCGGCCTGCGTCGGGTGCCGTGAAGCCGTTCAACAGATTGAAGAGCGTCGTCTTGCCGGCGCCGTTCGGGCCGATGATGCCGAGGATCTCGCCTTCGCGAACGTCGAGGTTCACGTCCTTCACGGCGTGGAGCCCGCCGAACGCCTTCGTCAGTCCGCGGACCTCGAGCACGACCGGCGCGTTCGACAGACGCTCGGCGCGCCGGCGGCGATCGTTCTCCGCCGGGCGCGCCGGCGAGTCCTCGGTCATCGAATCCGCGCGAGCGGCCGATACGGGCTCTTCCGCGCCTGCTGTGGGCGCTCCGGTGTCGGGCGATCCTGCGCCCGCGCTGCGTGCAACCGATGCGGAGGCATCATGCGGCGTCGACGCCGGCGTCGCGCTCGAGGCCGATCTGCGCCTCGCCGCCGCGTCGGTGATCAGGTCCCGTATGCGCCAGAAGACGCCTTCGGGCGCGAGCCGCACGACCGCGATGATCGCGAGCCCGTAGATCACGCCCTGGATCCCGGGCACGATGTGACCGAGCTCCGCATGCAGCATGTCCGCGAGCGGCACGAGCGTGGCCGCGCCGATCACCGGTCCCCAGACGGTGCCGACGCCGCCGAACATCGCGACGACGAGCGCCTGCGCCGAGACGAGCATGCCGAACACGGCCGGGGGCGTGACGATCAGCAGCACGATTGCGTAGAAGCCGCCGACGACGCCCGCCATCGCGCCGCTCAGCGTGATGGCCTTGAGCTTCCAGCGCAGCGTGTCGATGCCGGAAGCCTCGGCGGCGGTCTCGTCCTGCTTGATCGCGAGCAGAGACCGGCCGAAGCGCGAGCGCTCGACGAGCCGCGTGACGATCATCGCGGCCGAGAGCAGCGCGAGCGCGAGAAAGACGTAGACGCGCTGATCGGCGAACTGCATGTACGCCGCCGGCGCGTCGCGCTTCATCGGTACCGCGACCTCCTGGTAACCGAGCCATTCGAAGACATAGAGGAGCGCGAGCGGATACGCGAGCATCGCGAGCGCGAAATAGTGGCCGCGCAGGCGGAACGTCGGGATCCCGATCACGAGGCCCGCGAGCGCGCCGAGGAGCCCGGCGATCGGTATGCCGATCCATGGTGTCAAGTCGAGCTCGATCAGCGCGAGCACGACGAAGTACGCGCCGATGCCGAAGAACGACGCGTGGCCGAACGAGATCAGCCCGCTGTAGCCCGAGAGCAGATTCCAGGACAGGCCCATCACGGCCCATACGGGCACGACGGTCATGATGAGCTGCTGGTAGCTGTTCGTGACGAAGAGCGCGATGACGCCGTAGACGATGACGAATGCGAGGATCCACCAGCGGTGAGACCTCGAAAAAGGAACCGAAAAAGGTGTCACCCCCCTTTTTCGGTCGAGGATGCCGAAGCTCGTGCGACCGCTCCCGAAAAAGGTGTCTGACACCTTTTTCGACTCCTTTGCCGATACCTTCGCGCTCATGCCCGCCGCGCCGCCATGCCGAAGAGCCCCTGCGGCCGCAGCAGGATGATCGCGAGGAATGCGACGAAAATCGCCGTGTTCTGGAGCTGCGTCGGCAGGATCAGCGCGGAGAGCTGCTGCACGAGGCCGATCGTCAGGCCGCCGAAGAACGCGCCGCGGACGCTGCCCAGGCCGCCCAGCACGACGCCCGCGTACATCACGATCACGTACTCGAGCCCGACGTACGGTTGAAACGGATAGCTCGATGCGAGGAGCCCACCGCCGATTGCCGTGATGCCGACGCCGAAGCCGAACGCGAGACGGTAGGCACGCTCGACGTCGATGCCCATGTAGATCGCGGCACGCGGATTGTCCGCGGCCGCGCGCAGCGACCGCCCGAGGCGTGTGCGGCCGAGCAGCAATGCGAACGCGACCGCGACGCCGATCGCGAGAAGCGCCGAGATCGTCTGGCCCTGGTTCACGAAGACCGAGATCCGGTCGCCGTACAGCGGGCCGATCTCCCACGCGCTGTACGACAACGGCGTCGAGATCGAGACGGGGGCCGAGCCGAACGCGAAGAGGCCCGCGTTCTGCAGCACGAGCGACAGGCCGAGCGTCAGGATCAGCTGCGCGTAATGGCCTTCGGCCTCGAGCGCGGCCGCGCCCGTGCCCGTCACGCGTGCGATCAGCGCTCTATGCGCGACGAGCCCGGCGAGGAACACCGCCGGGCCCGCGAGAAGCGCCGCCACGAACGGCCCGATCACGTCGCCGAAGACGATCTGCCCGCCGATCGCGCCAAAGCAGTAGAACGCGAAATACATGCCGAGCATCATGAAATCGCCCTGCGCGAAATTGATCACGCGCATGACGCCGAAGATCAGCGTGAGGCCGACGCAAAGGAGGCCGTAGATCGTGCCGGTCAGGACGCCCGCCGTCAGCGATTGGAGGAAGTTCTCGATGAGCTGCGGCGTGTCCACGGGCGTCGCGGGCTCAGCTCGAGGAGGGCCCGACGGGCGCGAGGCCGCAGAGCGGGGTGGGCGCGACCGCCGGTCGCGGCGGGATGCGCGGCACCGCGCGAAAGCGCAGAGCGCGCGGGCCGAACTTCGCGTGATCCATCGCGCTGACCGGCATCGAACGTTTCCGCCTCCGCCGCGCGCGCCGTTACGCTTTCGGCTTGATTTCGACGCCCGCCCACTCCTCGACGACGCGGGCGATCGACGTGAAGTCGGATTCGGCGCCGAAGCGCGCCTGCGTGATCGCGAGCATCTGCAGCACCGCGCTGCCCGCGACCATCGGCACGCCGAGGTTCTCGGCCTCGTGCACGCAGAGCTTCACGTCCTTGTACGAGAGGCCGGTCGCGAAGCCGAAATCGAACGTCCGCGTCAGCACGGCGCGCGGGAACTTGTCCTGCGTCGCGCTGTTGCGCCCGGTGCCGGCGTTGATGATCTCGACCATCTGCTTCGCGTCGAGTCCTGCCTTGACGCCCATCGCGATGGCTTCGGAGGACAAGACGATCGCCGCGGCCGCGAGCAGGTTGTTCGCGAGCTTCATGATCTGGCCCTGGCCGGGCGCCTCGCCGACGTGGAAGAGCTTGCCGAACTGACGAAGGGCCGGCTCCGCGCGCTCGAAGATCGCGCGCGGCCCGGACACCATGACCGCGAGCGTGCCGTTCTTCGCGCCGGCGATGCCGCCGCTGACCGGGCTGTCGAGGTACGTGATGTGCTTCTTTGCGAGCTCGGCGGCGACCGTGCGCGCCATCGCGGGTCCCGTCGTCGAGCAGTCGAAGACGTGCTTCACGCGGGAGCCTTCGTGCACGCCGCGCTCGCCGAGCGCGACGCGGTGGACGATGTCCGGGGTCGGCAGGCTCAGAAAGACCGTCTCGGTCGTGTCGGCGACCTCGGCGGCGGAGGACGCCGCCTGCGCCCCCTGCGCGGCGAGCGCATCGACGGCCGCGCGGGACGTGTCGTAGACGGTCAGCGAGAAGCCGGCATCGAGAAGGCGCCTTGCCATGGGCGCGCCCATGCGGCCGATGCCGATGAATCCATAGTCCGTGGCGTTCACTGCCTGTCCTCCCCAAGGCCCGCGGAAGAGGTGCCCGAAAATGTGTCAGACACCTTTTCCCGCCGAAAAAGGTGTCTGACACGTTTTTTTGATGGCCCTCGTCGACACCTTTTTCGCCGCGTAACAGTACCAATCCGCCGTGCCCGGTGCCAAGCAACGGCGATGCGATCGAAGCGCCGCTACGCGGTCCGGCGCTCGTCGAAGAAGTTGAGCTCGATCTTGATGCCGCTCGGATCGACGAGGAAAAGCTGCTTCAGGCCGATCTCGTCGACATCGTTCCGGTGTGCCTCGATGCCGAGGCTCTGTAATCGGGCGAGCATGCCGTCGAAGTCCGTGCCGTTGAATGCGACGTGATCGACCATGCCGCTGCCGCGCTCGCCCGACGACATCGGGATGCCCACGCTCTCGAGATAGCGCGCGTAGGAGTGCCGTTCCGCGACGTGGATGCACGGCACGTCGCCGACGTACAGCCAATAGCCGTCGAACTCGAGCGTCGGCCTGAAACCGACGCGCATGCCGAGCGCGTCGCAGTAGAAGCGGCGCGTCGCTTCGATGTCGTCGCTGATCACGAGGTAGTGCTCGAGCTTCGTAAGCGGCATGACTTCATCCACAGGATCACGCCCGCGCAGTCTACAATACTGCAGGCCCGCTACAATCCGGACATCAGCGAATCGACATGAAGAGCATCGACCCGCAGCGCTTCCGGCGCATCGCCACCGAGGAGGCCTGGGCACCGCCCGATCTCGTCCGGCGCTTCCGCGACGCGATCCGCGACGGCACCGTCGACGACCCGGGCTTCCGCAGCCTGATGGGGTATTTCCTGTTCGCGGACAATCCGCGGACGAACGCGATCGTCGAACGCCTGCAGGACGTCGGCGAGCGGCGCATCGCGGACATGGATTCGACCGGCATCGCGATGCAGGTCGTGTCGTTGACGGCCCCCGGCGTGCAGATCTTCGACGGCCCGACGG
Organism: uncultured Gammaproteobacteria bacterium; assembly: GCA_964553875.1. Taxonomy (GTDB): domain Bacteria; phylum Pseudomonadota; class Gammaproteobacteria; order Steroidobacterales; family Rariloculaceae; genus ZC4RG20. Next base: position 18,167 of record CAZKNH010000010.1, read on the forward strand.
CCGCCGCGCTCAGCGTCGAGTACAACGACCAGCTCGCGGAGGCGTGCGGGCGGTACCCGGACCGTCTCTGCGCGCTCGCCGCCGTCGCGCCGCAGGAGCCCGAGCACGCGGCGCGCGAGCTCGAGCGGGCCGTGACGCGTCTCGGCATGAAGGGCGCGATCATCAACTCGCACACGCACGGCGAGTATCTCGACGACGAGCGGTTCTGGCCGATCTTCGAGGCAGCGGAGGCGCTCGACGTGCCCGTCTATATCCATCCGCAGACGCCGCCGAAGTCGATGATCGAGCCGTTCCTCGCACGCGGCCTCGACGGCGCGATCTACGGCTTCGGCGTCGAGACGGGGCTGCACATGCTGCGGTTGATCGTCAGCGGCGTGTTCGACCGTTTCCCGAAGCTCAGGGTCGTCGTCGGCCATCTCGGCGAAGGTATCCCGTACTGGCTCTTCCGCGTCGATTTCTTCCATCGGAGCATCGTCGCGACGCGCCGCTACGAATCCGTGAAACCGCTGAGCCGCCGGCCGAGCGACTACATGCGCGAAAACTTCTACGTCACGACGAGCGGCATGGCGTGGGAGCCGGTGATCCTCTTCGCGCGAAGTGTTCTCGGCGCGGACCGTGTCCTCTATGCGATGGACTACCCGTATCAGTTCGTCCCGGAGGAGGTCGCGGTGACGGATGATCTGCCGATCAGCGACGCCGAGAAGCACGCGCTCTACGCGGGCAACGCGGAGCGAGTCTTCAAACTGAGCGGCTCGGGATAATTGCAATAATTGCTTATTGTTACGCCGTACTGTTAATGTTCTGCAGCCGATACAAGCATCGCCGGCACAGCGCGTCGCGCACGGGAGGGCGGCTACCTCTTGGGCCGGCTTCGCGGTTGTCGTTAAGCTCGACGAATGACGCCGCCTGCCGGCGGCGACGAAGGAGGGGAGTCATGGGCACATCGAAGCTTTCGCTCGCACTCGGCGCCGCTCTGGCGCTCGGGTCGATGTCGGCTGCCGCGCACCACGGCTGGGGCGGTAACACTCAGCCGATCGAGCTGACCGGCACCGTCGTGTCGGCCGTCGACCTGAGCGGCCCGCACGCGACGATGCAGATCCGCGATGCGGACGGTAAGGTATGGGACATCACGCTCGCGCCTGCGCCCCGCACGGCTCGCGCCGGGCTCGATGGCAAGGCCGTTCCGGTCGGCGCGGAGGTCACGATCAGCGGCATGCGTAACGACGATCCGTCGCGGTTCGAGGTCAAGACGCGACGCGTCACGCACAACGGCAGGAACTACGACGTCTATCCGCAGGGCTGAAGCCCGCGGTTTCCGGGGGCCGTTCGCAGCATGGGGTGTGACCGGTCGACTCGCGCCCGCGACGGCGGGCGCGCGGGGGAAGGCTCGTGTTCGAGCTTTTGAGCGCCGTCGAAGAGTCCGCGCTCGGCAACGCGTTGCGCAGTGCCGGCGTCTGGACGTACGGCGTCTTGAACCTCGGGCACGTGCTCGGCTTGAGCCTGCTGATCGGCTCCGTCGTGCTGCTCGATTTGAGGCTCCTCGGCGCGTGGCGTGCGATCCCGCTCGCCGCGCTCGCGCGTCCGACGGTGCCGCTCGCGGGCCTCGGTCTTGCGATCGCTTTCGTGACCGGCGTCTGCATGGTCACGGTCAATGCGACCGAGTACTACGGCAACCCGTTTCTGCTCCTGAAGTTCGGCGCGATCGGGCTCGGGCTCGTCAACGTCGCCGTCGTATCGCGGCTGCCCGCGTGGCGCGCGAAGGCCGAGCGGGAGCCGGCGGGACGGGAGGCGACACAGCTCGCGATCGCGGGCGGTGTGTCGCTCTTCGCGTGGCTCGCCGCGCTCACGTGCGGGCGAATGATCGGCTACTGGTGATGCTCGCGATCCGCGCGGCTCGAGGTGCCCGCTTCGTGCTGCGGCGGGGGCGCGCTGTGTCGAGCGCGAGATGAGACGTGTGCACGCGCTCGGTCACGTGCACGTACCGCGGGCCGCTCGTGCCCGCGACTACGACGCGTCGCGCACGCACATCGCGAGGCCGTCGGGAAAGCGTCGGAAGCTGTAGTACCGAACGCCGCTCGCGAAGAGATAACCCCAGTAGTAATCGGCGGGCGCGTTCGTCGGCGGGGGAAGCTGGCCCTTCGCCTCGGGCGGCACGTCGACGAGGTTCGTCGCGCTCCAGACGCAGCAGTCGTCGAGCTCGAGCGGCGCGCGAATGCCCGAATCCCGGCTCGGGTCGTGCAGCGTCTCGAGCTCGGCGAGCGTCGGCAGCCGCCAGTCGTCGAAGCCGGCATGCTCGAGCGTCTCGCAATACTCGTGCGCGGCATCCCAAGGGACGCTCGCGCCGTTCGTGCCGCGCTGCCACAAGAGGCCTTCGACCAGCGCCGCGCCGTCGGTCGTGTCTGCAGGTTCCTGCGCGCTCGCCGATGCGGGCGCGGCGGCCCATGCGAGCACCGCGAGCGACACGATCGCGTGGAGCGTTCCCCGCCGTCTCGCGATCGCGTCAGAAGATCGCGAAGAGCCGGCGCGCGGCAACCGTGCCCGATCGGGCGAGGAGGAACTGCACGTTAATCGGCGCCGCGTGATCCGCATGGTGTTCGCTCCCTTTCTCGTCGGGGCCGCGCGATGGCGCGTCGAGCGTAACGAAGCCGCCGGCCGCCGGCAACTCGCGACGCGTTCAATCCTCGTCACGCCTCGATCATCTCGAGATTGGCCGCGCCGGGCGGAACCATCGGCAGCACGCGCTCGTCGGTCGCGATGCTCGCGTGGATCAGGCACGGCCCGGGCGAGCCGAGCGCGGCCGCGAGCGCGCGGTGCGGGTCTGCGGCGGTATCGAGATCGATCGCGCGGACGCCGAACGCTTCCGCGATGCGCACGAAATCCGGATTCGCACCGAACTTCGCCGCGATGCTCCGGCCGCCGTAGAAAAGCCCCTGCTGCTGATGCACGAGACCGAGCGCGCGGTTGTTCATCAGCACGACCTTGACGTTCGCCTGCTCCTCGGCTGCGGTCGCGAGCTCCTGCAGGTTCATCAGCAGCGAGCCATCGCCGGAGAAGCAGACGACCTGCCGCTCGGGCTCGGCGAGCGCCGCGCCGATCGCGGCAGGCAGGCCGAAGCCCATCGTGCCGAGCCCGCCCGACGTGAGCCAGCGGCGGGGACCGCCGAACGGATAGGACTGCGCGACCCACATCTGATGCTGGCCGACGTCCGTCGTGACGATCGCATCGGGATCGGCGCACGCGGCGACCGCCGCGATCAGGCCGTACGGTCGGCGCACGTCGTCGCGGCCGCGCATCCTGAGCGGATGGCGAGCCTTGAGCGTCGCGACGCGCGCCCGCCAGCCGGCGCGGTCGCGGCGCGAGACGGCGGAGGAGAGCACCTCGATCGCGGCGCCGACGTCGGCCTCGAGCGCGACGTCGGGTTTTCTGATCTTGCCGAGCTCGGCCGGATCGATGTCGACGTGAATCACCTTCGCGTTCGGACAGAACGCGTCGGCCTTGCCCGTCGCGCGGTCATCGAAGCGGGCGCCGACCGCGATCAGCAGGTCGCATTCGTCGAGCGCGCGGTTCGTGCACGGGGCGCCGTGCATGCCGAGCATGCCGAGCGACAGCGGATGGTGCGCCGGCATCACGCCGAGCGCCATCAGCGTCATCACGGTCGGCGCGCCGATCTTCTCCGCGAACGCGACCGCCGCTTCCGCGGCGCCGGCCGCAACGACGCCGCCGCCGAGATAGAGGATCGGGCGACTCGACGCGTCGATCAGCTCGGCGGCGCGATTAACGGACGCCGCATCCGGCGGCGGCCGGTGCGCGCGCCCGCCCGGTGCCGGCCACGACGCGACGTCGACCGTCTCGGTCTGCACGTCCTTCGGCACATCGATCACGACCGGTCCCGGCCGGCCCGACGACGCGATCGCGAACGCGCGCGGCACGACGTCGAGCAGCTCCGCCGCGGAGCGCACGAGAAAGCCGTGCTTTGCGGTCGGGATGGACAGCCCGAACGTATCGACCTCCTGGAACGCATCGGTGCCGAGCAGCGCACGAGGGACCTGCCCGGTCAGCGCGACGAGCGGAATCGAGTCGAGCTTCGCGTCGGCGATCGCGGTCAGCAGATTCGTCGCGCCCGGACCCGACGACGCGACGCAGACGCCAGGCTGCCCGGTCGCGCGCGCGACGCCTTGCGCGATGAAGCCCGCGCCCTGCTCGTGGCGCGCGAGCACGTGGCGAATCCGATTCGACCGATAGAGCTCGTCGTAAAGGGGCAGTATGGCCCCGCCCGGGATGCCGGCGACGAGCTGCACGCCCTGGCGCTCCAGCAAGCGGACGGCGATTGCGGCTCCGGTCAGTCTTTCCATCGTATGGCTCCTTCGTCTCGTCGCCGGACGCGAGTCGATGGAGCCCCAAGACGCGAAACCCCGCTCGGCTCGCGCCGGCGGGGTCATTCGGATCAGGTCGGTTTGGCTGGATCGTTCAGTCCCGCGGGCGCGCGCGATCTACTACTCGTACGAGGACGAGTACGCGCGCGACGACGACCGCGAGCGAGCCGGCGAGGCTGCGGACAAAGGATCGCGTCGTCGTCAAGCGGAACATGACAAAAGCAGGCCGTGAGTCTTACGCCCGCGATTATCCGCGAGCGCCGGACGCACGGCAAGCCGTCGTAGAACGGCGTCCAGTTGCGCGGCCGGCCGGAGCAGGCGATCCTGTGCCGCCGCCTTCGTGTGCTCGAAGCGGCGACGACAACCGAAAGGGGAGGCTTCGGCTTGGTCTTCGGCAGGCTCGCGGAGCGGAGACCCAGGGTCGACATCCGGCCGCTCGAGATGCGCGACGCGCCGGCGGTGTTCCGCGCCGTCGACGAATCGCGCGTCGAGATCAGCCGCTGGATGGACTGGTGCAGGCCGACGTATGCGCTGGCCGATGCCGAGGAGTGGATCCGCTCGACGCTGCGCGGCCGGGAAGACGGTTCGAGCTTCCAGTTCGGCATCTTCGACGGGCGGCGCTTTCTCGGCGCATGCGGCCTCAACCATGTCGACGAAGCGGCCGGCGTCGCGAACCTCGGCTACTGGGTCAGGACGGCCGCGACCGGTCAGGGGGTCGCTCCGGAGGCCGCGAGGCGCGTGATCGCGTGGGGCTTCGCGAACACGGACATAGAGCGGATCGAGATCCTCGCCGCGGTCGGCAATCGCCGCAGCCAACGCGTCGCCGAGAAGATCGGCGCGGTCCGCGAGGGCGTGCTCCGCTCGCGTCTGTCCGTGTTCGGGCGGCGTCACGACGCGGTGCTCTACTCCGTCGTGAGGAGCGACGTGGCGTCCTATCGGCGCTGACCGCGGCGATCCCCGCTCAATGCGTCGACGCGCCGTGCCGAGACGCGGCGCCGGCGTCGCTACCCGCGTCCTTGCCGGGCGCGATGCTCCGGTCGTTCGGGTCGGGTTTACCGTCGGCGCTCGCGGCGACCTCGAAGACGTGGTGATGGATCGCGTCCCCGAACGGGGATCGGTCGCCGTTGCCGGCGTTCGCCCAGACGTCGAAGACGACCGGGCCTGCAAGCGACGCCGGCGCCTGCCACAGCACCGACCACTCCGCGACGCCGGGCGCCGCGGGGCCGGAGCCCTTTTCCGTCGAGCGGGCGCGCGCGCCGTCGGTCGCGACACGCTCGTCGTCCGCGTCGAAGCGGCCGGCGTCGACCGGGTCGGTTCCGTCGATGCGATGCGACGCGAACAACAAAAAGCCCGCGTTCGCGAGGTTCTCGTCCTCGAGGCGGACGGTCAGTGGATAGCGCTCGCCCGGCGAGACCGACGCAGGCAGGCCCACGATCGAGATCGCGGCCGACGCCTCCACGGGCGGCACGTCGAAATGGCACTCGGCGCAGCCGCCGCGGCCGGCCACTTCCCACGGTGCGCCGTCCGGAAACGCGAGAACGACCGAGAACGCGAAGACGGCCGGGACCGCGGCGGCCGCGATCCCGGCAGAGGCGCGGAAGTGCCTCATCACGGCTTCGCGACGAGGGCGCGGCCGAGCGTTTCCTCGTCCGTGCCGAACCAGATCGCGCCCGACGGCTCGTGGTAATGCATGTGCCGTACGGCTCCGGCGCCCGACGGAATTTCCGTGATCGAGACGATTTTGCGTTCGGCCGTGTCGAACCCGATCATTCTGTTCGGGCGGACGCCGGTCTCGACGACGTACACGCGCCCGTGCTCGTCCGACGCCATGCCGTACGGCTGCGATCCGGCGCCTCCCGGCAGCGCCCACTCGTCGAACGACTTCGACGCCGGGTCGTACATGCCGAGATAGCCGCGCCCCGTGTCCGCATACCAGATCCTGCCGTCGGCAGTGATTTCGAGGCGGCGCGGCCGCGACTCGGCGGCCGGGAGCTCGTGCTCGGTCAGCTCGAGCGTCTCGGGATCGATCGACGCGATCTTGTTCGTGCCGAGCAGCACGACCCACGGCGTGCCGTCGCCCGCGATCTTGATCCCGTAAGGCCGTGCACGCGGCGTCGGCACCGGGATCAAATCGACCGAGTGATCCTCGAGGGTCAGGCGGCCGACGAAGTTGCCGCCCTGCACGGTGAACCAGATGTGCTTCTCGCCCTCGTCGAAGACGAGCGTGTGCGGGTCACGTGCGGCCGGGTCCGGCATCTCGATCTTCGTGATCTCGTCGGTGCGCGGATCGTAGCGACCGATGTAGCCCCGCAGGTTTCCGGCGTACCAGACGATGCCGTCCGAGCCGACGATCAGGTTGTGCGGTCCCGCCTGGTCCGGCAGGTCCTTCTTGAAGAACTCGCCGGTCGACGGCGTGAACCGTGCGACGTAATGGCCGCGCTGTCCGACGAACCAGACCTCGTTGTCGCCGGCCGCGAACGGATCGCGCGCGCGTCCGGCATACGGCACGGGCCATTCGTCGATCTCGATCGGGTTCATCTCCTCCGCCGCGGCCGGGGCGGCGGTCCATGCGGCGCAACACATCGCGACCGGGGCGAGGAACGACGCGATCTTGCGTTTGGCGAGCATCGAAGCATCCTCCTGCGTTCTTCTTGGTGCGGCGTCAGCGCCGCGGTCGTTCGAACGTACTACACCGGCGCGTCGGTGTCAGTCGTCGCGAGGTTACGCAAAGGTTAGCGGACGGTTTCGACTGTGCCGGACCTGTCGGGCTTGCCATTCGGCATCCTCGGCGGCGGGGCGGCGAGATCGGTGCCCCGTGCGCCGTGCGAGGGACGTTCGCGCCAGGAGGGCGGCGGCAGCAGCGACGAGTCCGAGAGACGCCTGCAGCGTGTTCATCGTGGATTCAAGCCTTTACCCCGGACGTCGGGAAATACCGTATGCTGCCGGGCAAAGCGATTCGCGAACTGGATGACGGCGGTGCACTGCTCGGCCGCCGGGGAGCATGGCGATGGTGTACTCGGGAAGCTGTCACTGCGGAAAGATCGCGTACGACGTCGAAGGGGAGATTACCCAGGTCATCGACTGCAACTGCTCGCATTGCAGCCGCAAGGGATACCTGTTGTGGTTCGTGCCGCGGGAGAGCGTGCGGTTCAAGTCCGGCGAGTCGGAGCTCGCGACGTACACCTTCAACACGCATCGGATCCGGCATCATTTCTGTCCGGTCTGCGGCGTGGCGCCGTTCGGTTTCGGCGAGCATCCGCCCGGAACGCCGGTGGCGGCGGTCAACGTGCGTTGTCTCGAGAACGTCGACCTCGGCGCGCTCGAGGTCATGCATGTCGACGGGCGGTCGCGCTAGCCGGACGGTCCTGGGGCGATGGCACGGCGTATCGTGCTCGCGTGCTCGTCTTTGCGGCGCGCGTTCGTCGCGACCGTTCGCCGGCGCATCGCAACCCGGGACGCCTCGAGCGTGGCACGCGCGGCGAAGCTCGCGAGCGTGCTGATTGCCGTCGGCGGCGCGTCCGTCGGCACGCATCATGCCGCGTTCTCGCAGCAGCCGGGTGAGGGCATCCGCTGGCAGGCGAACCGGCCGCTCGCCTGGTCCGATTTCAAAGGGCAAGCCGACCCGAACGCGGAACCGCACACGGCGGCGCTGACCGCGGCATCCGTCTCGCTCGGCTACGAGCTGGAGGTCAGGGGCGGCCGCCGCTGCGAGCTCGAGATCGTCCGGATCGAGACGGCCGCGGAGTTTCATCCCGAGCACTCGTGGGTGCGCGACGGCGCGCGCACCGCGGCGATCCTCGAGCACGAGCAGGGGCATTTCGATCTGGCCGAGGTGTTCAGAGCGGTGCTCGAGCGGGAAGCGGCGGCGCTCGTCGGTCGGCCGCAACGCTGCCCCGGCGACCGGAACATGGCCGCGATCGAAGCCGAGGTCGGGGAGAGGGTCGGCGAAATCCGCGAGCGCGTTTTCGCGGATCTCGAGCGTGTTCAGGCGCAATACGACACCGAGACCGGGCACGGCACGGTGCCCGACGCGCAGCGCGCGTGGACGGCGCGCATTCGCGAGGCGCTACGCCGCGGGAGCTGGTGAACGAGCGGCCGGGTAGAGCGCACGCTCGAGCACGGCATTGCGCTCGGCGATGAATCTCCGTCCGATGCGGCTCTCCGCGCCGACCACGTCGAACGCGTGGCACGCGCCGGGATAGACGTGGAGCTCCGTGGGTACGCCGGCGGCGAGCAGGCGTGCCGCATATTCGATGTTCTCGCCGACGAACGGATCGAGCGCGCCGACCGCGATGTAGGCCGGCGGGAGGCCGGCGAGGCTCCGTGCGCGCGCCGGCGCGGCGTATTCCGAGACGCCGTCGGATCCCGCGCGCACGCCCAGGTAGGCGTTCCACCCGTCGATGACGTTGCGACGGCTCCAGAAGAGCGTCTCCGGTTTCTTCTCTCCCGGCGACGCCGTGCGATCGTCGAGCGCCGGATAAATCAGGAGCTGGAACGCCGGTTGGGCGCCGCCCCGATCGCGCGCCATCAGCGCGAGCGCGGCCGCGAGATTGCCGCCCGCGCTCGAGCCGCCGACCGCGATACGCGTCGCGTCGACGGCGAGCGCCGCGCTCTCGCTGCCGAGCCATTGGAGTGCCGCGTAGCAGTCGTGCAGCGCAGCGGGGAACGGATGCTCGGGCGCGAGCCGGTACTCGACCGATACGACGACGCACTCGACGTCCTTTGCGAGCTGCGCGACCGCGAGACCGTCGAGGTCGATGCTGCCGAGCACCCATCCGCCGGGATGCATCCAGACGATCGCGGGCAGCGCTTCCGTGCGTCCCGCCGGCCGATACACGCGCACCCGGACGGGCGGGTCGCCTTCGAAGCCGGGCACGTCGAGGTCGCGCGTCTCGATACCTTCGATTTTCGGCGCTTGAGCCGTCACCGCGGCGATCACGCCGTCGACGATGCGCCGCGCGCCCGGGATATCGCGCAGATCGAAACCGCCGCCGACCGCGCCGAGAAAACCCTGAAGCGGTGCAACGAGCTCCGGATCGAGCAGTTCGTATGGCTGCGTCATCGAATCCTCCCCCAGCAAGTGCGTCAGTAGCGCGACGAGACGCCGACCCGTCGGATCATCGCCGCTCGTCGTCGCCGCCGGCAACCCCGTGCGCGCGCACGACGTCGAGGAAGCGCTCGCCGTAGCGTTCGAGCTTCGCCCGCCCGACGCCGACGATCTCGAGCAGCGCGTCGGGCGTGCGCGGCTTCGCTGCCGCAATCTCCCGCAGCGTGACGTCGTGAAAGACGACGTACGGCGGCACGCCCTGCTCGGCGGCGATCTTGCGCCGGCATTCGCGCAGCGCGTCGAAGAGCGCCTGGTCTTCCGGGGCGACCTGATCGTGCGACGCGGCCGGCTTCTTGCGCGGCGCGACGTCCCTGCGATCCTCGCGGAGCTCGAGCGTCGTCTCGCCGCGAAGGAGCGGCCGGCTCTTCTCGGTCAGCACGAGCCCGCCGTAGTGGTCGGCGCGCAGGTAGCCGAGCACGACGAGCTGGCGGATCACCGAGCGCCATGCGCTGCTCGAGAGCTCGGTGCCGATGCCGTACACGGAGAGCGACTCGTGGCGATGCTGCCTGACCTTGTCCGTCGCGTTGCCGAGCAGCACGTCGACGACGTGCGCGGCGCCGAAACGCTGGCCGGTGCGGTATACGGCCGACAGGAGCTTTCGCGCCGGCTCGGTCGCATCCCACGTCGCGGGCGGATTCGCGCAGTTGTCGCAGTTGCCGCAGCGCTCCGGTGCTTCTTCGCCGAAGTACTCGAGGAGCGGTGCGCGTCGGCACGACGTGATCTCGCACCAGCCGAGCAGCGCTTCGAGCTTCTGCCGTTCGCGGCGCTTGTGCTCCTCGTCCGCGGCGGAAGCTTCGACCAGTTGCCGGAGCTGCACGACGTCCTGCAGACCGTAGACCATCCACGCGTCGGCCGGCTCGCCGTCGCGTCCCGCGCGGCCCGTTTCCTGGTAATACGACTCGATGCTCTTCGGCAGGTCGAGGTGCGCGACGAAGCGCACGTCCGGCTTGTCGATTCCCATGCCGAACGCGATCGTCGCGACGATGATCACCGCGTCTTCGTTGAGAAACCGGCGCTGATGCGCCGCGCGCGTCTCGGCGTCGAGGCCCGCATGATAGGGCAGCGCGTCGAAGGCCTGCGTCGCGAGCCACTCCGCGACGCTCTCGACTTTCTTTCGCGACAGGCAGTAGACGATGCCTGCTTCGCCGCGGCGCGTCGCGAGAAAGCCCTGCAACTGGCGCCGCGGATCGGTCTTCGCCTGCACGCTGTAGCGGATGTTGGGCCGATCGAAGCCGCCGATGCACATCTCGGGCGCATCGAGCTCGAGCCGCTCGACGATCTCGCGGCGCGTCGGCGGCGTCGCCGTCGCCGTGAGCGCGATGCGCGGCACGCCGGGAAAGCGCTCGCGCAGCCGGTTCAGCGCGAGGTAGTCCTGCCGAAAGTCATGTCCCCACTGCGATACGCAGTGCGCTTCGTCGATCGCGATGATCGACACGGGAACCGCAGCGAGCAGGTCGAGCGTCTCGGGTTGAAGCAGCCGCTCCGGCGCGACATAGAGCAGCTCGAGCCGGCCCGACCTGAGCGCGCCGATCACGTCCTGCTGCTCGCGCCACGCGAGCGTCGAGTTCAGGAACGCGGCACGGACGCCGAGCTCGCGGAGTGCGCGGACCTGATCTTCCATCAGCGCGATCAGCGGCGACACGACGACACCGACGCCGGGGCGGAGCAGCGCAGGGATCTGGTAGCACAGCGATTTGCCGCCGCCGGTCGGCATCAGCACGAGGACGTCGCGCCCTTCGAGCGCGGCGGCGATCGCCTGCTCCTGACGTCCGCGGAAAGCGTCGTAGCCGAAGACCTCGCGCAGCACGCGGCGCGCGTCGTCGAGTGTCGGATGGGCTTGGGCAGCGGATGACGGGACGGGCATCGTGCCGCCGATGATGCCATAACCGCCCGGGCAGGGCCGGCCGCGATCGGGCCGATGCGGCGAGAAATGCCCGGCACCGGCATGTGCCTCGCACCGCGGCTCCGAGGGCCTCGATCGAGAGCCCGGCTTGCAGAGCGCCGGTCAGAACTCCACGCCGAGGCTGATCTGCAGACGGTCGACGTCGTCGCGCAGAAACGGATTCGGATGATCGTCGTCGGCGCCGAGCGGCACCGCGTAGCTCAGCCTGAGCGTGCCGAACGGGCTCAGGATCTCGGCCGCGAGCCCGACCGAGCGCCGCAGCGACGAGAGGTCGAAGCCGTAGTCGAGGCTTTGTCCCGTCGCGTCGACGAACTCGACGTCCTCCGTCGCGAACACGTTGCCCGCATCCGCGAAGAGGCCCACGCGGACGCGGTCGCGCCACCGGCGCGGCCACGCCGTCACGAGCTCGACGCGTGCGTTGACGAGCAGATTCCCTCCGTACGGTTGGCCGAGACTGTCGCGCGGCCCGAGCGTGTTCTCCTCGAAGCCGCGCACGGTCAGCGGGCCGCCGGCGAACCAGTGCAGGTACGGCGGCATCGACGTCGAGTCGCCGTACGCCGTGCCGTAACCGAGCCGGCCCGTCACGCGCAGCGTCGATTGCCGGCCGATGGGCTTGAACGCCGACACGCGGTAGTCGGCGAGCGCGTACTCGACGTCGCTGCCGGGCAGCGCGGCCGTGAAGCTCAACGAGTGCAGCACGCCCGCGTTCGGGAACACGGCGCGGTCGCGCGTGTCGCGGCGAAATCCGAGCAGGAGGTCGACCTCGCGCAGGTCCGCGGACGGTCGGAGGCCGTCGCCGACGAGCCCGTCGCCCGTCTCGGCCACCCAGTCGACGAGCTGCGTGCCGACGTCGAGCGCCGGGATCAGCTCGGAGCGACGGAGCGCGACGCCGACGCGGAGCGTGCTGCAGCACGCGGTCGGCCTGAGCGCGTCGAGAACGTCGCCGACCGCCGCGAGCCGGTCGCGCAGCTCGTGCGTCGGCAGCCGCGTCTCCGCGTCCGCGAGCGCCGGCGCGAGCGCGAGCGGCGCCGACGCACGCCGGCCGCGGCCCGCGAGCGGATAGCCGTACTCGAGCGAGAGGCTCGTGAGGCGCGCGTCGACGACGGCCGTATCCTTGGTCAGCCGATCCACGCGCCGCGACGTGGCCTCGATCGTCCGGCCGATCTCGCTGTCGCGAACGTGCGGCGTCGTGTGAGACAGCTCGAACGCGGAGCGGAGCTCGCTCGCATCGGCGGCGAAGGACACGCGCTGCCCCGTGCCGAAAAGGTTCTCGTTCGTGTAGTACGCGCGCGCGCTCGCGCGCAGCGACTCGGACCAGCCCCCGCCGCCGCCGTAGCGGCGCGCCGGCGCCTCCGTCACGGTCAGGACGATGTCGACGACGTCCGGGCTGCCCGGCACCGGACGGAGGGTCGCGTCGACGCTTTCGATGAAGCGTAGCGAGCGGATCCGGCGCAGCGATTCGTCGAGCGCGGCGGTGTTGAGCACCGCGCCTTCGAGCTGCACGAGCTCCCGGCGGAGCGCCGCGTCCGCGGTGCGCTCGATGCCGCGAAGCTCGATCCGCCGAACGTGGATCCGTGCGCTGCCGTCCTGGGCGGCCGTATCGAGCGGCGCGACCGCGAGCGCCGCCGCGACGAGCCATGCGTGGAAGAGCAGGGCCCTACCAGCCGCCGCCGAAGCGTACGCCGAAAACCGCGTCCTCGTCCGGTCGTTGGAACGGATGCGCATAGAAGAACTCGAGCGGCAGCGCTCCGAGCAATACCGTACGCGCTGCGAGACCGGCGCTCCAGACCGGCACACGCTCTTCGCTGTTGCGGCGGAACCTCCAGTCGACGGACTCGCCCGAGCGCCAGGCCGCGCCCGCATCGATGAAGAACGCGAGCTCCGTCGGTGCTGCGGGCACGTCGAAGAGGCCGAAGTCGCCGGTGCCGAGCAGCGGGACGCGCACCTCGAGATTCGCGACCGCGATGCGGCTGCCGACGAGCCGGTCGAACTGCGGGCAGGCGGTGAACGACACCGTCGAGCGGCATTCCGAGAGATCGAATGAGTCGAGATCGTAGCCGCGCACGAGCGTGTTGCTGCCGATGTCGAGCAGCGAGAGGCGCGGATCCTCCGCGTCGGCCCCGCGTCTGCCGAGATGCAGCAGCCGCACGGCGACGGTCAACGGGTTGCGGAAGAAATAGCGCCGATAGTCGATGCGCGTCGTCCGGAAATCGAGATCGCCGGTCGTCCACTGATTGTCGATCCGGAGCCGCATGCCGCGCACCGGCGAAACGAAGCCGAACGTCGACGTGTCGCGGACGAAAGCGACGGAGGCCTGCCGCAGATCGAGCGCCTCCGGAGAGGGCAGGTCGAGCGTCTCGCGGAACGGGCGTGCGCCGAACGGGTAGACGATTCGCTCGAGCTTGCGCTCGAAGTCGATACCGGCGACGCCGAGCGCGGCCTCGAGCCGGCTGTTCAGCGAGAACGGATGGACCCCGAGGAGCGCGAGCTCGGTGACCTGCTCGGCGATGACGAGCCGTTCGACGACATCGGCGGGCCTCGTCGTCCCGTCGACGTCGACGTTCCGTCGGGACAGGAACGTCGCCCCGCTCAAGTATGGGATCCGGGACACTCTTCCGCCCCACTGAAAACGGCGCGTCTGGTTGAGGTAGGTGACGTCGGCGCCGAGCGTATCCTCGAAATCGAGCACGCCTGATGCGCTGGCGCCGCCCTGGAACGTCGCGACGATCTGGTGCCGGTTCAACGTGTCGCTGAAGTACGCGCTGACGGCGCCCGCGAGACCCCCGCCCCACCCGGAGACGCTCACGACGCCTGCCGCGGCGGGCGCCAGGGCCGTGAGGCGAATCTTCGGATCGTAATCTCGCGTCGGCCGGCTCGCACGCTGCGGCCGGCCGGTGTCCGGATCCCGCAGATATCGCTCGACGATGCTCCGCTCGTCCGTGACGTCGGCCGGCGGAAGCACGGCGGCCGAGAAGTCCTGGTGTCGCTCGGCGGGCTCGCCGTCCGGCGCGCGCATTCGGTAAACGTTGTAGCCGCCGTCCTCGAGCACGGAGAACACGAGCGTGTCGCCGGCCGCCACGCTCAACGCGGGCGACGTGCCGGTGAGACCCGACACGCCGGTGCGCATGCGCGTCAGCCGCTCGATGTTCCCGCTCGCGAAATCGTAGCGGAACACGTCCGGGACGCCGTCGGGCTCCGCGATGAAGTAGAGGCGGCGGCCGTCCGCGGAAAAGTGCGGGTCGATGTGCTTGCCGCGCGCGAATAACGGGAGCATCTCGATGCGCCGCGTCTCGACGTCGAGGATCGCGATGCCGAGGTCGCCGAACGCGAGCCGCGCGAGATCCGTGCCGCCGCCGCGGTCGGTGACGAACGCGATGCGACGCCCGTCGGGGGAGAACGCGGGCTGGATATCGGTATACCCGTCGTCGGTAAGCCGCGTGAGATCGCCGGTTTCGAGCTCCACGGTGAAAAGATCGCTTGCGGTGCCGACGACCGCCGAGAAGACGAGCGAACGACCGTCCGGCGACCAGGCGGGTTGACGCATGTCGTCGATGCCGGGCAGGTCGAGCCTGCGCTCGACGCGGCCGCGCTCGACGTCGTAGAGGACGATCGCACGGCCGCCGCGCGCGAACGCGCCGAACGCGACACGCCGGCCGTCGGGCGACCAGGCGACGCTCGAGTCGAGAAAGCTCAGGTTCTGGAAATGACGGTCGGCTTCGGCACGGACCAGGCGCTTCAGCACGGCGCCCGTCTCCGCGTCCGCGAGATAGAGCTCGAGCTCGAGCGCGCGCGTCGACAGGAACGCGACGTGCCGCCCGTCGGGGCTCAAAGCCGGCGCGAGATTCACGGATGCGCCGGTCGTCGCGGACGTCAGCAGCGGCTCGGCCGCGGCGTCCGCGCCGACGCGCGCGTCGAGCACGGGGGCGGCGGCGTCCGCGAGTGCCGCGTGAAACTCCGCGAGGAACGTTTC
This sequence comes from uncultured Gammaproteobacteria bacterium, assembly GCA_964553875.1. Classification (GTDB taxonomy): domain Bacteria; phylum Pseudomonadota; class Gammaproteobacteria; order Steroidobacterales; family Rariloculaceae; genus ZC4RG20. The sequence goes on from CAZKNH010000010.1 coordinate 33,520, forward strand.
GATGTCGAGCCCCAGGACCGAGCGGAACGCGTCGGCCGGGCCCGTCTCGAGCGCATGCCTGAAGAGCCGCGCCGCGGTGTAGTCGTCCCAGCGTCCGGCCACATACGCCCAGATCGCTTGTCCGTACTGGTAAGGGGACGGCTGGCGCTGGATCAGCTTCTTCGGGTCGGGCAGCGCATCGTGCAGCACGGCGTCCCGCATCGACATCGCGGTTGCCGGATCCACGCGGCCCTGCGACAGGTATTCGGCCAGACCCTCGATCAGCCATAGCGGCAGCTGCGCCGGGCGCTGGCCCGTGCTCGCGAGTTGCTTCATCAGGTCGAACTGGAACACGTGCACGAGCTCGTGGCCGATCACGTGATCGTTGTCCGCGTTGATTCCGGTCAACGGAAAGACGACCCGATCGAGCGCTGATTCGGTGAATCCGCCGGTGCCTTCGCCGATCAGGCCGGGCGTGATCACCGTCTGCTGGAAGTCGGCGTGATTCGTATAGACCACGAGCGGCTTCTTCTCTTCGAGCTCGTGATCGAACCAGCTCGCGAGGCGCACGTACCAGCGCTCGGCGAGGTCCGCGACGTACTCGGCGTGCGGCGCGTCGGGCGGGTAGTAATGCACGAGGAAGTGCTCGCTCTCGAGCACCTCGAACTCGAAGCGCTCCCAGATCACCTTGTTGCGGCCGAAGTATTGCGCGTCGAGCGGGACCGGCGCCGCGAGCGCGGCGATGCCGGCGAGCGCTGCGGCCGCGGCGGCGAGGCACCGGCTGCGCGGCGCGTCGGTGCTTGCATCTGGGGTAGCGACGGTCCTTCCGTTCATCGATCGACCAAGCATCGGCGCGTCAGCGGATGCAATCAGCGTGCCCCGGACGCTCCGCCCGGGCTATTTCGGCATGCCGCTACGGTCGGACGGCGGGGCGTCGCGCGTGCGCGGCGCTCGTTAGCGGCGCACGCGGGCGTCGAGTACGCTTGCACGTCGCTTCGTCACGGGCGAGACACACGGTGAGCAAGATCGATCCGCTCGAGAGCGTGCCGGCCGGCGCCGCGCCGCAGGAGGCCGTGCGATCGGCGCGTCCGTCGGGCTCGGCGCACGTCGCCGCGGGAATCTTTGCGAGCCGGATCGCGGGCCTCGTTCGCGATCGGCTCCTCGCGGCGTATTTCGGCACGGGGCTCCATGCGGACGTGCTGAGCGCGGGCTTGAGGATGCCGAACCTGCTGCAGAACCTGCTCGGCGAGGGCACGTTGAGCGCGTCGTTCGTGCCCGTCTACTCGGAGCTCCTCGGCAAGGGCAGGGTCGAGGAGGCGGGGCGGGTCGCGGGCGCCGCATTCGCGCTGCTCGTCGCGATCGCGGCCGCCGTCTCGCTGGTCGGCATCGTGCTCGCGCCGGTCCTCGTCTCCGTGTTCACGCCGGGCTTCGAGGGCCAGCGTCGCGAGCTGATGATCGCGGTCACGCGCCTCTTCTTTCCGATGGCCGGTGTCCTCGTGCTGTCGGCATGGGCGCTCGGCGTTCTGAACAGCCATCGCAGATTCTTCCTGCCGTACTTCGCGCCGGTGCTGTGGAATGCGGCGATCATCGGTGCGCTCATCGCGTTCGGCTCGCGGCTCGATCTCGATGGGCTCCTGATGGCCGCGGCGTGGGGCGCGCTCCTGGGCGGTTTGCTGCAATTCGGCGTGCAGCTGCCGACGGTGTTGCGCGTCGAACGGGAGCTGCGCCTCACGACCGGCCGCCGCGAGCCGGCCTTCGTCGAAGCCGTGCGGAACGCTGGACCTGCGATCCTCGGCCGCGGCGTCGTGCAGCTCAGCGGTTACATCGATCTGATCCTCGCGAGTCTGCTCGCGATCGGCGCGCCGGCCCGGTTGCGATTCGCGCAGACGCTCTATCTGCTGCCGATCAGCCTGTTCGGCATGAGCGTCGCAGCCGCGACGCTGCCCGACCTGTCGCGTCTCAGAGAGCACGGCGCGAACGCATTGCGCGACGAGACGAACGGAGCGCTTCGCAAAGTCGCGTTCCACGTCGTGCCGAGCTTCGCCGCGCTCGTGCTGCTCGGCGACGTTTTCGTGGCCGGCCTTTATCAGACCGGCGAATTCGGCCGAGCCGATGTGCTCGTCGTCTGGTTGACGCTCGCCGCATACTCCGCGGGGCTCCTCGCGTCGACCGGCGCGCGCGTCTATCAGTCGGCATTCTTCGCTCTGCGCGACACGCGCTCGCCTGCGCGCATAGCGGCCGTGCGCGTCGCGGTCTCGGCCTGCGCGGGCGCGGTGCTGATGGTTCAGTTCGAGCCGGTCGCGCTCGGATCGCTCGCGATTCCGGCCGGATTCTTCGGGGACGTCACCGTCGCGGGACTTCCGCTCGGTCCCGTCGGCCTCGCGCTCGGCGCGACGGCCGGCGCGTGGGTCGAATGGGCGTTGCTCCGTTCGCGTCTCGCACGGCGCGTCGGCCGCTGCGGAGTCGAAGCGGGGCTCCTCGCGAGGATGTTCGCCGCGGCGCTCGTCGCGGCTCTCGCGGGCCATGTCGCACGCGCGCTGCTCGAAGGCGCGCATCCGCTCGTCGTCGCGTTCGCAACGGCGGCCGTGTTCGGCGTGACGTACTACGCGGTGGGCTCGATGCTCGGTCTGTCCGCCGCGCGGGCGATGCTCGCGCGGCTCGCCCGTCGTCGAATTGATAATTAGCTCTTGCACACTTCCGGCGCGCGCCTTCGTAATTCGCGTTCCGGTGGCGTGCTCTTGATCTTTCTTGTGACGCGTTTCACGCATTCGCGCGCTCGCCTCAACTTACTCGGCGAATCTCCAGGTTTCTCTATGGAGTGCGTCGTCTCGAGCCTCGACAATGGCGCCATCGAAGGAAAGCGCTGACGAAGCGCGTAGGAGCAAGACGATGAGGACAAGACACGGAATGGGCGTCGGGCTCGCGGGGCTTCTGCTCACGACGGCTGCGTTCGCCGCGGCTCCGGTCGCGTCGCAGGCGACGGACGAAGTGATCGTCGCTGCATCGTCTCCGGAAGATCGCGCCATGGAAGAGATCGTCGTGACGGCGCGTCGTCCCGGCGAGGAACCTTCGGGCGTCGCATTCGCAATGCGTGATCCGCTCGAGCTTCTCCGCGAAACGCCGATCGAGGCGCCGGAGCTCGACGGCGCACTGCCGATCAAGCCGGAGATTCGTTTGACGTTCTAACTGCATCGCGTGCCGCGAACGGCGGGCCGGCGGCCTTCGGGACGCCGGCCCGCTGCTTTTCGGGGCCGCGGAGCCGCGTCGCCGGCTCTCCGCTTGCTAGAATGCGCCGCTTCATGAGCACTCGAACGGAAAGCGTGAATCGATCGCCCGCGGTGCCGTCCGCGCGCAGCGCGCTCGCGGCGGGAATCGGCACGCTGCTCCTCTGGAGCGGGACGCCGGTCGCGAACAAGATCGTCGTCGACTACATGGACGGGCTCACCGCAGGGCTCGTCAGGTCGACTCTCGCCGGGCTCGTCGCCGTCATCGTCGCGATGGCGTGGCGACTGCCGTTCCCGCGCGCGAGCCGGGACCGGCTGTTGCTCGCCGTGTCCGGCATCATGAGCTTCGCCGCATGGCCCGTCACGTTGAGCATCGGCCTCGAGCGCACCAGCGCCGGACACGCGGCGCTGATCCTCGCGACGATACCGGTCATTGCCGTCCTGCTCGCGGCGCTCCTCGATCGCCGGGCGCCCCGCGCGCTCTGGTGGCTCGGCGCGGGCATCGCGCTCGCGGGCTGCGGCCTGCTCGTCGGCGCCGGACCCGCGGACGCCGACGGGCGCGCACCGGGCGCGTGGACGCCGCTCGGCGACGCGATCGTATTCGCGGGCGGCGTTCTCTGCGCGGTCGGTTATGTCGCCGGCGGACGCCTGTCGCCGCGGATCGGCACCGCGGCGACGACGTTCTGGGGGCTCTCCATCGCGATGATCGTGCTCGTGCCGCTGCTCGCCGCGGCCGCGCCGAGCACGCCGTGGTCCGCGGTCGCGGCGGAGGGTTGGCTCGCGATGGCTTGGATGTCGCTCTTGTCATCGCTCGCGGCATACGCGCTCTGGTTCTACGCGCTCGGCCGCGGCGGCATCGGCAGAACGTCGTCGTTGCTGCTCGTGATGCCTGCGATGACGCTGCTCGCCGCGTCGGTCGTGCTCGGCGAGCCGGTCGGTTGGCTGATGGTCACGAGCTGCGCACTCGTTGTCTTAGGCACATATCTTGCTCACAGGTATGCGCACTGACGCCACGCTCGCCGGCCCGAACCACACGGTGCGTCAATGTCAGCGGCCGACCGCTGTACGTTATGATGCGCGGCGGGAACGCGCCTGACCGGCGGGGAAGAATCGATGCTCGATGCTCGCACTGCTTGGCTCGCCGGGATGGTGGCGATCACGGCGCTCGTCGCCGGCTGCGACGACGAGCCCCGCTCGCGGATCGTCGACGGATGCACCGCGCCCGATCGCACGACGCCGCTCGTGTTCACGTCTTCCGGACGGCAGCTTTACGGGTTCATCGACCCGCCGGCGACGGATCCTCCGTACCCGGCCGTGTTACTGATCCATGACGCGGGGCGCACGGACATCACGCGCGGCAACGGCGATTTCGCGGAGCTCCGCGGCGCCCTTCGCGAGGCCGGGATCGCAGCGGTCGTGTGGGACGCGCCCGGGAGCGGCTGCAGCGGCGGACGCTACCGAGGGATCGCGGACCTCTACGTTCGGTCGGACGACGTGCTCGCTGCGGCCGCGGCGCTTTCCGTGCGCGACGACATCGATGCGAGCCGTGTCGGTGCGTTGGCCCTCGGAGAAGGCGCCTGGGCCGCGGCGATGGCGGCCGCGCGCGGCGACTCGCTTGGTTTCCTGATCATCCTCGGCGGCCCGGCCGGCGACCCGATCGAGCGGATCACGCACTTCGGGCGCGAGAACCTGAAGAGGGAAGGGTATTCGGACGACGAGGCCGAGTCGCTGGCGAAGCGTCTCGGCGACGCGCTCGCGATGATGCGCGATCAAGCGCCGTACCGGGATTTTCGGGCCGCGGTCGAGCCGCTCTCGCAATATCCGCTGCTGCCGCCGATGAGCGAGAGCGGCGGGGACGTGTACGCGACGGAACGGCGCTACGACGAGCTCCGCGAGTCGGCCGTCCTGCACATCGAGCCGAAGGTCTTCCTCGCAGCGCTCGAGATTCCCGTGCTCGCGCTCTGGGGCGAGCATGACGCTTGGGTCGATCCGCGGCATGCGGAAGCGGTGTACCGCGAAGCGTTTGCGCTCGCTGCGAACGATGACGCGACGATCAAGGTGATCGAGGGCGCCGACCATGCGCTCTGCGAATCGCGCGCTGGCGGACACTCGGAAGCACCCGCGCCGCGGTGCCGACTCGCGGCGGGTGTGCTCGAGACGATCACGTCATGGCTCGAGCGGCACGGCTTCACGGGCAGCGGCGAACGGCAGTCCCGAGCGCCGCAGCCGGTGGCACGTTGAGCCGCTTCGACTCGACGCGCTACTGATTTCGGTGCTCGCGCTCCGCGAGCGCGTCGATGATCCCGAACCAGCGATCGTACGAACCGCTCATCTGGCCGTCCGTCACGTACTTGCCGTCGACGACGATGTTCGGCGTCGCGAGCACGCGGTAGCGGGTGATCAGGTCGTTCGCCCGCTGCACCTTCGTATGCACGCTGAACGAGCTGAACGTCTTGCGGAACGTCTCCGCATCGACGCCGAAGCGCGCGAAGAACTGCGCGAGCTTCTGCTCGGTGTCGAGCATGTTGCGTTCCACATGGATCTCGTTGAAGAACGCCTGATGCATCTCGTCGAGCTTGCCCAGAGCCTCGGCCGTGTAGTACGCGCGCGCATGGAGCTCCGAGAGACTGCCCCACGGTGCCGGGATCCGGACGAAATTGACGTAATCCGCCTTCTGAGCCTTCCATTGCTCGAGGAGAGGCTCGAACCGGAAGCACGCGGGGCAGCTGTACTGGAAGACCTCCGCGACCTCGACCATGCCGGCTTCGGTGCTCGTCGGCTGGGCCGGATCGATCGCCCTGTAGTCCCGCCCGGCCCGGAGCTCGTCCGCCGAGACGGAACTTTGCGCCGCCGCGTAGGGCGAAGCGACGGCCACGAGCAGCAACGCGGCCGCCCGGATCCAGTGGGTTGCTGTGCGCGTAGTGAGCGTCATGCCGGACTCTCCCCGATGGTCGACGTCGTATCGATGGCGCCGATGCTACCGCAACCCGGCGTTCTTGCGAACCGAAGAGATCGGGCTCGGGGCGGGCAGGGCGGGGAACTTTTCCCGCTTTCCGCGCACACGCGTCCGCGCCCGTCGGGCACTTGGCCGTGGCGCGTCCGCCGCGTCGCGGACTGCCGACTCGTGCCTGGTCCACGCGTCGGCGCTGTGGTACAGGTTGCGCGTTTGCGTGTGCGGCCCGAAGATGCGCCGCATCTCGACGCGGGACGGGGGAACGTTCCGGGAAAGGGAGGACGATGCCGCGAAAGCTCGCGCTTGCGCTGGTCGTCGTGGCGGCCGGTGTGCCGCTCGGTGCAGCAGCGCAGCGCATCACGTATACGGACTCGTCGTCGCGGGACAAGCTCGAGGGCAGGTTCGACCTCAAGCTCGAGGCGGAGAAACTTGCGTTCGCCGCCGACATGCGGCTCGTCGGCCAGCACGGCGAGACGAAGGTGTTGCCGCGCGTCACGTCATCGTGGACGGCGCTCGATCTCTTCGATGTCAAGACCGTGCTCGACTACGGCAACCTGAATGCGCCGACGCTGCAGCCGAAGATCGATACGAACGTCGTGCTCAGGTCTCACGTCCGCTTCATCGAGCGAATCGAGGCGACGGTGCGTCGCGCACGAAGCTCCACGTCACAGAGCCTGGGGCTCAGGTTTTCCCCGCTCAAGACCGGGATCGACGTGCTCGGCGGGGATCCGCTCGCGTTCCGCGCGGACATGACGGTGAACCGCAGCGCAGAGCGGCCCGTCGCGACGTCGCGGCTCACGTCTTCGATCGGGCTCGGCGATGCGCTCTCGATGCAGTCGGTGCTGCACGTCCGGGGCGACGGCGTCGCCGGGTTCGAGCGCTCCGCGGTCGACACGAAGCTCGTCTACCGTTCGCCGTTCACGTTCATCGACCGCTTCGAGGGCGAAATACACCACGGGACGGGCGTGCGCCGCGAGTCCCTCTCGGTGCTGCTGCCCGAGGTCTCCCGCGGGGACAAGCACGGGTCTTCCCTGAGCCTCACCGGCAAGGCGCTCGTTCGCGAGACCCTCGATGAGCGCGGCACCGAGACGCGCAGCGTCGGCGTCGAAACGAAGCTCAAGGGCGTGCTGCCGCCGCTTCTCGGCGGCGAGAACGCATTGAGCTTCAAGGTCGAGCGCGCGCTTGGCGACGCCGACGATGCGCTCAGCTCGTCGCTCGCGTACGACCACGCGTGGTCGCCGGGCGGCGCGTCGATCGGGTTGAACTTGAAGATGCTCCGCCAGCTCGACGAGTTCGAGCCGTCGATGGACTTGAGCTGGCTCGCGCGCTTCTGAGACCGGGACTCAGGCCGCGCGGTGCGCCTTCTCGCTGCCGCTGCCCAAGGCCTGCTCGAGCGCGGCGACGAGCTCGCGCAGCGTGCCGGCGAGGAGCGCGATCTCGGCATCGAGCTTGGCGAGCGGGTCGTCGTCGGCGTCGTCTCCCGCCTCGTCCGCGCCGAGCAGCTTCAGCTTGCCGATTCCGCCGTTGTGATCGATGACGCAGCGGAGCACGTTGCCGAACTCGACGCCCAGGTGCGTGACGCGCATCCCGTCCTTCACGTGCTTGCGCACGGTCGGGTCCGCGAGATCCATGTCGGAGCAGCGCACGGTCGCCTTCGTGTCCGAAGGGTCGTGCATCCGGCATTCGCGCCCGAGCACGAATCCGCGGGGCGCGTCGCCGAGGAAGATCCGCGTCAAGAGATCGGTGAACGGCCTCGCGAATGTGAGCGGCGCGACGTCGAGCGAGCCGAGCGGCGCGCGCAGATGGTCGAGAAAGCGCTCCGCACGCGTTGCGGACAGCGTGTCGATCGCGATCAGCCCGTCGCGCGCGAGGACGAGGCCCTGCGTGCGCTCGGACTTGAGCAGTGCCTTCGGCAACAGCTCGTCGCGGACCTGTTGCCGCAACCGCCGCTTCTCGCGCCGGCTCGGCTCCTCCTGCGTGCGCGCACGATACTCCTCGAGACGACTCTCGAGCGCGTCTTCGATTGCCGCGGCGGGCAGCAGCCGTGACTGGCTGCGCAGCTTCAGCAGGTCCGCGCCCGTGACCCGGCGCACGAGCCCGGGCGCCGCGTCGCCGGCCGGCGCTTCCCATCCCGAGCTCTGCTCGGCGTACGCGCCGCACGGGTGGAACGCTGCGAGCGCGAGGCGCTCGGAAAGGGCCTGCTCGGACTCGGGCCACTCGCTGCTCAAGCGATAGAAGCGAACGCTGCGGAACATCGGCTCGACGGCTCGTGAACGGAAGGCCCGCGAGTATCGGTGTTCGGCCCGTCGCTGTCACCCTTGAAAATCGCGCTCGATTGCGCAAATCGGCAGGAGATGCATGGGGGCCTTCTCGAGCACCCGTCGAACGCTTTCGGCGGGGTTCGTCGTCGGGCGTCTTTCCCGCGACGCGCCGGCCGAGGCAGGCGTTGAATGCCGCGCGACGGGCTGCCATGCTTGCGCGCATTTCCGACGTGGCATCCCGGCGGTGATCCACCATGAGCTCGCGAATCGCTACGAAGCTCAGCGTCAACCTGAACAAGGTCGCGCTGCTCCGCAATCAGCGCGACGTCGGCTACCCGAGCGTCACGCGCATGGCCGATCTCGTGATCGCGTCCGGCGCGCACGGCATCACGGTGCATCCGAGGCCCGACGAGCGCCACGTCCGCCGCACGGACGTCTACGAGCTCGCGGCGCTGCTCGAGCAGAAGCACGAGGGGCGCATCGAGCTCAATATCGAAGGTAATCCGACCGACGACCTGCTCGAGCTTCTGCTCGACGTAAAGCCTGACCAGGCGACGCTCGTCCCCGACTCGCCGGACCAGCGCACGTCCGATCACGGCTGGGATTTCGCGGCGGACGGCGAGCGTCTGCGTCCGATCGTCGCGCGCCTGAAGGCGGCCGGCATCCGTGTGTCGCTCTTCGTCGATCCGGTCGTCGAGTCCGTGATCGCGGCCGCGAGCACCGGTGCGGATCGGATCGAGCTCTACACGGAGCCGTATGCGGCCGCCCACGCGCGCGGGGATTACGCCGCGATCCTCCGCGACTACGTGCGGTGCGGCGAGGAGGCCGTGCGGCTCGGCCTCGGCGTCAACGCCGGGCACGACCTGAATCTCGACAATCTGCCCGCGCTGCGCGACGCGATGCCGATGCTCGCCGAGGTGAGCATCGGCCACGCGATCACGGCGGACGCGTTGCGGATCGGTTTCCCGGGGGCGGTCGAGGCGTACCTGGCGGCGCTGCGTTAGCAGCGTTCGAGCCGCACCCGCACGCGTTCCCCGTTCACGTGGGGCTGGATCTATCCCGCCCACGAGAGTAAAGTACGCGCCCCTCGCAAAGGGGGCCGGGCGAGCGCACCGATTGACCACGGTTCCGCGGCCTTCGACGATGGGTGCGGCCGTTCCGCCGACGGTTCCCATACGTTTTCCGAGCAGCCCTAAACGAAAGAGTCTCCCGGCGTGCGCCGAAGCCGCCGGGACACCGAGCTATTCGTCATGAGCAGAGCAACCGGCCACCGGCCGACCCTTGCCGATTACAGCGGGCTTGCGCGCCTCGCGCTGCCGATCGTGCTGATACAGGTCGGCATGATGTCGATGGGCGTCGTCGACACGGTCATGGTCGGGCGCGTTTCGGCGGCCGCGCTGGCCGCGGTCGCGCTCGCGAACCTGTTCAGCTTCGGGCTCATGATCTTCGGCCTCGGCGTGCTGATGGCGCTCGACCCGATCATCTCGCAGGCCCTCGGTGCGCGCGACCGCATCGGTGTGAGCCGGGGACTGCAGCGCGGCTTCGTGCTCGCGACGCTGCTTACCGCACCGGTCTCGATGCTTCTGCTCACGGTCGAGCCGGCTCTTACTCTCGCCGGCCAACCCGAGGACGTGATCCCGCTCGCGACCGGGTACGTCTACCGGACGCTCGGCAGCGTCTGGCCGTTCTATGTGTTCGTCGTGCTGAGGCAAACGCTGCAGGCGCATCGGTGCACCGCGCCGATCGTCGTGACGATCCTCGCGACGAACGCGCTGAACGCGTTGCTGAACTACGCGATGATCTTCGGCCACCTCGGTTTTTCCGCGATGGGTGTATTCGGCGCCGCCTGGGCCACGTTGATCAGCCGCTGGTGCATGGCGGGGCTGTTGCTCGTGCTCGCGTGGCCGTTCGTCGGCCGGTATCTGCGCCGGCCGGCGCCGAACGTGCTCGAGGCGAGACCTATCCTCCGCGTGCTCCGGCTCGGCGCGCCGATCGGCGCTCAGATGATGTTCGAGTTCGGCGCGTTCGCGTTCGTTGCGCTGCTGATGGGACGGCTCGGTGTCGTGCAGGTCGCTGCACATCAGGTCGCGATCAACCTCGCGTCGCTGACGTTCATGGTGCCGCTCGGCGTCTCGTCGGCGGCCGCTGTGATCGTGGGGCATGCGGTCGGACGGCAGGACCCTGACGGCGTGCGCCGCTCGACTGCGGCAGCGCTCCGCGTCGGCGCGGCTTTCATGGTCGTCACGGCGGCTCTCTTCATCAGCCTGCCGGGCCCTCTCGCGCGACTCTACACGGACGACGCGGCAGTGCTCGCGCTCGCCGCGGTGCTCTTGCCGATCGCCGGGGTCTTTCAGGTATTCGACGGGCTGCAGGTGGTCGCGCTCGGACTGCTGCGCGGGCTCGGCGACACCCGCGTCCCGATGCTGATCAACGTCGTCGCATTCTGGCTCGTCGCGATCCCGACGAGCTACTGGCTCGGCTTCGAGCTCGATCGCGGAGCGACGGGTCTCTGGTGGGGGCTCGTCGTCGGTCTCGCGGTCGTCGCGGTGACGCTGGTGCTCCGGCTGCGGCATCGCGAGCGCCGCGATCTCGTCCGCATCGTGATCGACGAGCACGCCGCCGCGCCGGCGGGGGAGCGCGACGCGCTGGAGCCCGCGATCGACCGTTGACGGGGCTCGGCTGGGGCGGCTCGCTGCAATGCGCGAGCCGCCGCCGCGCGACGGTCAGGTCAGCGCCGATAAATGAGCTCGATGTCGCGCAGCCGACCCTGGTCGAACGTGAGGAATGCCGGGAACTGACCGCCGCGGCGGCGGTACACCCAGTATTCGATCGATGCGGTGCCGACGACGTAGCTCGCGCCGTGGATGTTACGCGCGCGGATCGGCACGGTAGCGACGTCGCGCGACTGCGGCTCGCCGCAGCGTGCGAGCACCTCGGCGATCGTGAGACCGGTCTGGATGATCGAGCCGTTGCAGCGGAACACTTCGCGCGCGTCGGCGGCGGCAGCGGTCAGCGCGGCGCCGACGATGATGAGCACCGAAACGATCGTTCGCATTGCGGCGACCTCCTATGCGGTATGCGGAAAGTACCAGCTCGCCGGCGCGCTCGCTTGACACTCGACGCGGCCGAAGATTCAGATAGCCGGAGCGGCCGAAAGTCGCGCAGCGCCCAAGGATCGACACATGCTCGTGACGTTCAAGACGAAAGCATACGCGAATATCACGATGTTCGGCGACGTCGCCGTGAAGCTGCTGCGCATGATGGGGCACAGCGGCACGGTGCCGAGCGCGATCCTCGCGGACGACGTCCCCGCGGCCCTCGAGCGCCTGAAGGCCGCGATCGCCGAGGAGAAGAAGAGCGAGCTCCCGGACGATACGCTCGACGGAGACGACGACGAGCGTCGCATCGGCCTTTCGAAACGCGCGCTGCCGCTGATCGAGCTGCTCGAGGCCGCGGCGAAAAAGCACTGCGACGTGATGTGGGAAAGCTAGCGACCCGCGTCGCGTCGTAGAGGCGGACGAGGGCACCCGGCGACTCGCGCGCCTTCGGGCGACTCCACGTGTGGTACCGCCGCGTTCATCGGCAGGGGGCGCGACGGCGAACGGCACGCCCGTCAGGGCATCGTCGTCCTCGTCATGATCGATGCCGGCCGTCGTCGGCCTCCGTCGAGTCGTCGTCGGGCGCGATCATCTCGAGCACGGACTGCGACGTGCGTTGCAGCATCACGAACCGCTCCTGCGCATCGCGCGGCGGTGCCCGCCGCATCCGCATCCGGACGAGGATGAAGAGCGCGAGCCCTGCCTGCATCGCCGACAGGAAAATCGGAAACGCCGGTGCGCCGAAGTATTGGATCATCGACCCGGCGATCACCGGGCCGATCGCGGCGCCGATGCCGTACACGAGCAGCAGGCCGCTCGCCGTCGCGACGAAGTCCCGGGCGTCCGCGAAGTCGTTCGCGTGCGCGACGCAGAGCGGATAGAGGCTGAACGCGGCGCCTCCGTAGAGCAGCATCGACGCGAGCATGCCCGCCACGGATTCTCCGAGCTGCGACGCGGCGAGCGCCGCGGACGACGCGCCGCCGACGCTCGCGGCGAATATCACGGTTCGCCGGTCCCAGCGGTCCGATGCGTGCCCGATCGGCCACTGAAGCGCGACGCCGCCGAGCAGGACGAGGCTCATGAACAGGGCGACGCCTGCCGTGTCGAGCCCGACGCGCTGCGCGAACACCGGGCCGAGCGCGAAGAACGCGCCGTTCGCGAGCCCGGCGACACCGGTGCCCGCGACGCCGAGCGGCGAGATACGCCAGAGCTTGCCGAGGTCGAGTTGCACCGAGGAGATCGGCGCCGGATGCGGCACGCGCGTCAGCACGACCGGCACGAGGCCGATCGACAGCAGCGCTCCGGCGAGGATGAACGCGGTGCTGATCGAATCGCTGCCGACCAGGATCAGGTATTGCCCGCCGGCGAACGCGACGAGCGAGATCACCTGGTAGACCGCGAACACGCGGCCGCGGGCCTCGTTCGTCGAGCGCTCGTTCAGCCAGCTCTCGATGACCATGTAGAGGCCGACCACGCACGCGCCGGTGACGAAGCGAAGCAATGCCCACGCCATCGGGTCGACGAGGAGCGGATGGATCAGCACGGCCGATGCGGCGGTGGCCGCGAACGCGGAGAACGCCCGCACGTGCCCGGCGCTCATCACGATCTTCGGGCAGCCGTACGTGCCGACGACGTAGCCGACGAAGTACGCCGACATCACGATGCCGGTCAGCGTGCCGCCGAAGCCGAGCTGGTCTGCGCGAAGCGCCAGCGCGGTGCCGAGCAGGCCGGTGCCGCCGATGATCAGGCTTGCGCCGACGAAGAGCGCGAAGAGGGCGCTGACGACCGCCGTCACGACCCACCGGGCGGCCGGGCCCGCAGGCTCGGCCTGCACGAAACGCTCATGCGGGCGTCATCGCGCCGACACGAAAACGCTTCAGACTCCGTAGCGTCGAAGCGCGGACGAGCATTGATCGAATTGCCCGCGTGTCGTCGCCGACGGACGTCGTCGTAGGTCACGCGAAGCGATCCCACGCGATCAGCGTCCATACGCACGCGACGAGGAGGAGGCTCATGAAGACGGCGGCCGAGCCCAAGTCTTTCGCGCGGCCTGCGAGGAGGTGGTGGTCCGTTCCGATGCGATCCACGGCCGCCTCGATCGCGGAGTTCACGAGCTCGACGATCAGCACGAGCACGCAGACGCCGATCAGCAGCGCGCGTTCGAGCCCGTTTCGGCCGAGCCAGAACGCGGCGGGGACGAGCACGGCGGCGGCCCAGCATTCCTGTCGGAACGCGGCTTCGTGGATCCATGCCGCGCGGAGGCCCGCGACCGAGAAGACGGTTGCGCGGACGAGGCGCGTGAGCCCCGCGCTCGGGGCGGCGGATTTCACTTCCTGGCTCATTGCCGACACCTCATCGTACCGCGGCTTCAAGGACGCGCCGGGACGGCGTCCGATCCGGAGGTGACCCGCTCCGAGCGCAGTCGCGGCCGATCGAACGGAAAGCGCTCCTCCGCGACGCGGGGATCGGTCAACGCGTTGCTCAGGAATTCGAGCAGGTCGCGCTGCATCACGGCGCTCATGCTGAACGAGTACGTGCCGACGCCGGGAATGTCGTCCCGCTCCTCGCTCGGCGGGCTCGTGACGTAGAAGCCGATCGCCTCGGCGAGGCTCGCGAGCTGGCCGGTGTGCATGAAGCGGGGCCTCCGCCCCACGTTACGCAAGCTCGGTACTTTCATCTCGCCCGCATCCTCCGGATCGTGCGTGACGCCGGCGCGCCCGGGATCGTACGTCGAACGGCGCAGCCCGATGTTGAAGAATTCGTTGTTCGTGAAGAGCGGCGGGGGGTGGCAGCTCGTGCAGCGCAGCGACTCGAACGCCCGTAAGCCGTGGAGCTCGCGCTCGCGGAGCGCGTTCGCGTCGCCGGCCTGGTAGCGGTCCCACGGCGTGTCGTCGGCGACGAGCGTGCGCTGGTACGTCGCGAGCGCGAACGCGATCCGGATCGGCGTGATCGCCGGATCCCCGAAGGCCGCTTCGAACAGCGCGGGGTAGCTGCCATGCGCCGCGATCGCGCGGCGCACGTCGTCCGGCCACTCGGTCGCGAGCGCGAGGGGAGCCGCGCGCTCGAGCTTCGTCGTGACGTCGCTCCACGTCCGGCCCCGATTCGCCATCTCGGCGTCGTTCAGCAGCGTCGCGAGCGCCTGCGCCTCGAGCGCCCCGTGCCGCTCGATCACGATCTCCGAGGTCAACGGATCGCGCACGGTGCCGCCCGCGCGGCCGTCCCAGAAGAGCGCGTCGGCCCATAGCGCGCCGAAGTTCGACGGCGCGGCTCGCGCGGTGACCTGCGGCTCGAAGCCGAAGACCGGGTGAGGGACGGGGCGGCCGTCGACGTCGAGGTAGCGGATGCCGGGCGAGCCGAGCACGTCGTCGATCGTCCCGGGATCGGTGCCGGGATGGCGGCCGACGCGGGGGTCCGCTCCGCCGCTCGCGGGCCTGTGACAAGTGCCGCACGCGACCGAGTCGTCGCTCGACAGCTGCTCGTCCCAGAAGAGGATCTTGCCGAGCACGCGCTTCGGCTCGGTGATCGGGTTCTCGGCGGGGACCGGCACCGGCGGCAGGCCGGCGACAGCCGCGATCGGCAGAGCGAGCGCGGCGAGGAGACGGACGGCGAAGGTGGGGCGGAGGGGCCGGCTGGGCATCGCGGGATTCTAGCAGTCGCAGAAACGACAAGGGCCGCGCGCGGCGGCCCTTGTATCATGCGGTCGCGGCCCGCGGGATCAGTTGCCGAACTCGGCTCGAATGCCGAGGCTCCAGCCCGTGTCGCCGTCGTTCAGACGCAGGCCCAAGCCCACCGCGACATTGTCGGTCAGGTAGTAGCGGCCGCCGAGCGTCAGGTACGTGTCGGAGTCGTCGAGGTCGATGTGGCGGATGCCGGCCTGGACCTCGATCGCATCGTGCACGCGGGCGCGCAGCCCCACGCCGAGCTGGAAGCCGTCGTCGTCGATGTCCGGCGCCGGGGGCCGATCGATCTCCCTCCAGAGCCAACCGATGTCGCCGACGAGATCGAGCTCGGGCTTCAGGCCCCAGCGCATGCCGGCGCCGAGCGAATAGTCGGTCACGTCGACACCGCGGTCGTAGTCGTATGACGCGTACTCGCCGATCAGGAACACCGTGTCCGTGATCAGCACGGATCCACGAAGCTCGAGCCCGTCACCGTCGATGTCAAAGGGCCCCGCATCCATCTCGGCGTTGACGTACGCCGCTTCGATGAACGTGTAGTCGAGGTCCTGCGCGGCGGCGCCGAGCGGCAACATCGCCCCGGCGACCATCAGTGTGCGTAACTTCATTCGTCCTTGCTCCCAACAACGGTCCGTGGTCGTTCTTCTGCCGGCGTTGCGCGGCCCGAGCCCGGCCGCGCGCCGGCCGTCTCGGACGGCGGTCGACGCCGTCGCCGCCGAACTGTAGCGTAAGCGCGACCCAATCGCCATAGATTCATGAAATAAACACATTTTCCGCGCATCAGGGTGTCTCTCTTCTGCAACATCGACGCCGGTCGCGGCATCGGCTATGGTTCCGGTGGGCGAAGCGCTCGCTGAAACCATGCACCGTCAATCGACCGTGAAGCGCATTGCAGCCGTCGTGCTGCTCTTCGTCCTCGTCGCCGCCGAGGCGGTCGCGGTCGTCCATTCACTCGACTTCGACGCGCACGCGGCGGGCGACGCCTGCAAGATCTGCGTCTCGACCGCCGGAGTCGGCACCGGCATGCCGGTGACGCCCGCAGCGGCCGAGCCGCCGCGGACGCACGGGCCGGTCGGCACCGTGCACGTTGTGCCGGCTCCGGCGCCGCAGCCCGACCGCGCGTCCGCGCGCGGCCCGCCGTTCCTGTCCTGACCTCGCTTTCGACGGCCCCGCCCGCGTCGGAACGGCGCCGGCGGGCAACGCGGTATTCCGAATGAGGAAAGGACTACGATGTCGACCCGTTCGCGGTTCCGGCGCCCGGCGGCGTGCTTCGCCGCCGCGCTCGCGGCGCCTCTGATCCACGCTCAGCACGCGCTCGAGGAGGTGCGCGTCGTCGGCGCGCCTCTCGACCGCTCACCGACCGAGGCGGCGCAGCCGATCGGTGTCCTTGCCGGGGACACGCTGCGCCGCAGGCTCGGGAATACGCTCGGCGAGACGTTGGCCTACGAGCTCGGCGTCAGCTCGACCTATTTCGGCCCCGGCGCGTCCCGGCCGGTGATCCGCGGTCTCGCCGGTGCGCGCGTCAAAGTCCTCGAGGACGGCATCGATGCGCTCGACGCCGCGAGCGTCAGCGTCGATCACGCGGTCGGCCTCGATCCGCTCGCCGCGCAACAGATCGAGATCTTTCGCGGACCGACGACGTTGCTGTACGGCAGCGGCGCGGTCGGCGGCGTCGTCAACACGGTCACCAATCGGATCCCGGCTGCGGTGGAGGAGGGGCTCGACGCGCTCGTCGAGCTGCGCGGCGACACGGTGTCCCGGGCGCGATCGGCTGCCGTACGGCTCGACGGCGCGACGAATGCGCTCGCGTGGCACTTCGACGGCTCGCGACGCACGGCCGACGACTACGAGGTGCCGAACGGAGCGCGGCTCGGCCATCATGACGACGAGGAGGCTGCCGGCGTCGTCCGAAACAGCGATTTCGCGACGAGCAGCGCGGCTGCAGGCGCATCCTGGATCGGCGAGCGCGGGTCGTTCGGCGTCGCCGTGAGCCGTCTGGAAAGCGGCTACGGCGTTCCGGGCCACGTTCACGCCGAGGATGCGGACGGCGACGACGCGGATCCGCATCACGGTCACGCCGACGCTCGCGCGAGGATCGACCTCGCGCAGACCCGGGTCGACGTCCGCGCCGAGCGCTTGGGATTGCGGCGTTTCCCGGAAATCGAGCTCGCGCTCGGCATCAACGATTACGAGCACGTCGAGCTCGAAGACGCCGATGTCGGCACGCGAGTCGGTAACGACGCGTACGAAGGCCGCGTCGAGGTGGTGCACGCGCCGTTGGGTCTCTGGCAAGGCGCGTTCGGTGCGCAGCTCGGCGCGCGCGAGCTCACGGCGATCGGCGAGGACGCGTTCATGCCGCCGACGGACACCCGAACGGCAGGCCTGTTCGTGCTCGAGCACCGGGATCTCGCCGCGTGGCAGCTGTCGCTCGGCGCACGCGTCGAGCGCGTCCGGCACGATGCCGCAGGGCTCGGGAGCGCCTACGACGCGACGGCGACGAGCCTGTCGGCCGCGGCGATCCGGCGCCTCGCCGGCGACGTGTCGGTCAGCGTGAATGCCGCGCGAGCGGAGCGCGTGCCGGCCGCCGAGGAACTCTACTCGAACGGGCCGCACCTCGCGTCGCGCACGTTCGAGATCGGCAGCCCCCTGCTCGGCGTCGAGACGTCGAACCACGTCGACATCGGCGTCCGTCGAACCGACGGCAGGATCACCTGGGCGCTGACCGCGTTCCGGACGGACTACGACGGCTTCATCCACCTCGCGGCGACCGGCACGGTCGACGCCGAGACGCGCTTGCCGATCTACGCGTACCGACAGCAGGACGCGCGCCTTGCGGGGCTCGAGGCGGAGCTCTTCGCGCGTGTCGCGGACGTCTGGACCGGCGAGCTCGACGTCCGGCTCTTCGGCGATACCGTTCGCGCGAGGCTCGACAACGGCGAACGGCTGCCGCGCATTCCGCCGCGCCGGTTGGGGCTAAGGCTCCAGTACCACGATGCGCGGCTCGTCGCGGGTGTCGAGGCGGTGCGTTACGACCGCCAGGCGCGTACCGCCCCGTTCGAGACGCCTACCGGCGGTTACACGCTGCTCGGCTTCGACGTCGCATGGACGCTTTCCACCGGAGCCGACCGAAGCGTCGATGTGTTCCTCGAGGGAACGAACCTGCTCGACGAGGAGGCACGCCGGCACACGTCGATCGTGAAGGATCTCGCGCCGCTGCCCGGCCGAAACGTCACCGTCGGGGCGCGCGTGTCGTTCCGCCGCGCCCCGATCGCGGCGACAGTTCGATAGAATGGCGGCCTCTCGCCGGCGGCCCGCCGCACCCGCACGGAAGGACTTCGACCAGAAGAGGAAAGCTATGTCGGACATGCCGGCTCTGGCAGCCGTTGATCCCGAGATTCATGCGCTGATCCTTGCGGAAACCCGCCGCCAGGACGAATTCATCAGACTGATTCCGTCGGAGAACTACGCGTCGCAGGCCGTGATGGAGGCGACGGGATCGATCCTGACGAACAAGTACTCGGAAGGCTATCCGGGCCGCCGCTACTACGAGGGTCAGGACTACATCGACCAGATCGAGACGATCGCGATCGAACGCGCGAAGGCGCTGTTCGGCGCACGCCACGCGAACGTCCAGCCGTACTCGGGGTCGCCGGCGAACCAGGCCGTCTATCTCGCGCTCGTGAAGCCCGGCGACACCGTGATGGGGCTCGGCCTGCCGTTCGGCGGACACCTGACGCACGGCTGGAACGTCAACTTCTCGGGCATCTACTATCGCGCGGTGCAGTACGACGTGGATCCGGCGACGCACCTCGTCGACATGAACCGTGTCGAATCGCTCGCGCGCGCGACGCGCCCGAGAATCATCGTCTGCGGCGGCACCGCGTATCCGCGGACGTGGGATTTCGAGGGGTTCGCGACCGTCGCTAAGGCCGTCGGCGCAATCCTCGTCGCGGACATCGCGCACATCGCGGGCCTCGTCGCCGCGGGCGTGCATCCGAGCCCGTTTCCGCATGCGCCGATCGCGACGTCGACGACGCACAAGACGCTGCGCGGGCCCCGCGGCGGCATGGTGCTGTCCGACGGCACGTATGCGAAGGAGATCGACCGCGCGGTGTTTCCGGGTCTTCAGGGCGGCCCGCACAACCATACGACGGCCGCGATCGCGGTCGCGTTGAAGGAAGCGGCGACGGAGGAGTTCAGACGTTATGCGCGTCAGGTCGTCGCGAACGCGAAGGCGCTCGCGGCGGCGCTTGCGGAGCGGGGGTTCCGCCTGATCTCGGGCGGCACCGACAATCACCTGATCCTGATCGACGTCACGCCGCGGGGCATCAACGGCAAGCCGGCCGCGCAGGCGCTGCACAAGGCGGGGATCGAGTGCAACTACAACACGATTCCGTTCGATCCGCGTAAGCCGTTCGATCCGAGCGGCGTGCGGATCGGCACGCCTTCGATCACGTCGCGCGGGATGACGGAGCGAGAGATGCCGCAAATCGCGGAGTGGTTCGACCGCGCGATCGCGCGTGCCGACGATGATGCGGCGCTCGCCGCGATCCGTGCCGAGGTCGCCGAGTTCTGTCGTGCGTTCCCGGCGCCCGGCATCCATGTGCCGGAGTGACGCCGGGAGAGGGCGGCGGCGCCGGGGCCGGAGCGAGTCGCTCCGGCCGCCGTCCGGCTACTGGGTGAGCTCGAGATTGACCTCGACGTCGACGTCCTGGCCGACGAAACTCGTGTCGTTCCAGCCCTCGCCGACGTTGTAGTCGAAGCGGTTGATCGTCATCTTGCCGACGAAGCTTGCCGCGGAGCCCTTCGGCTCCCACGTGAACGCGAGCTTCGCAGGATTCGTCTTGCCCTTCAGCGTGAGCTTGCCGTTCGCGACGAACCCGTCGGCGGTCTTCTCGATGCTCTCCGACTCGAAGCGCGCCTCCGGATGCTTCGCCGAATCGAACCAGTCGGGGTCCTGCAGCGTCGCGTCCCGATCGAAGTCACGCGTGCTGACGGACTTCGTCTGCACGACGCCGACGATGCTGCCGGCCGCCGGGTTATTCGGATCAAAGTCGATCGCCGCGTCGAACTCCTGGAAGCGGCCGTCGTAGCGAGAGCCCTGCTGAATGAAAGTGAACTTGACGGTGCTCGAATCCTCGGCGACTTTCCATTCGCCGGCCGAAGCGCCGAACGCGGCGAGACCCGCGCAGACGCCGACGAGCATGCCGAAATGTCGAATCTTGTTCATCCACCCCGTCCTTGATTGCCGTAGTCGACTGTTGACCATTGTATCGGGCGATCCAGCATCCGCAACGATCGCCGCGCCGCTCCTTTCAGCCTGCATTCAGGTTCGTTGCGGTCCTTCCCGCCCGAAAGTTTCTTCGAGAGTCTCTACTTAGAGAGGACCGCGGGCGGCACGAGCCGAGGGCATTCGCGCCGGAACGGCCATTACGGCTCGCGGGTGCGGGACCCGGCAATTGCGCGGCGGCGGGGCTCGCGGCCGCCGGTCCGCGTCGGGATCGGCGGCCGGCGTGAAGGGACGTGCCTAGTCGCGCGACATGAAGAGCTGGAGCACGTACCAGAACATCAGCGCGATCGAGCCGAACAGCTCGAGCGCAGCGGCGACGTGACGGTCCTCCGGGTAGTGATGCAGGACGTTCGACGTGTCGTAGAGCACGGCGGCGCCGGCGAAGCCGATCATCGCGATCGAGAACCACGTGCCCATGTGAAAGCCGAACAGCACGCTCGATGCGATCGCGACGAGCGCGAGAATGCCGCCCCACACGAGAATCCCTCTCAGGAACGAGAAGTCTTTGCGCGTGATGAACGCGACTGCGGTCAGGCCGGCCACGCCGAGCAGCGTGACACCGGCGGCGCTCTCGACGATCGCGGGCTCGAGGCTCACCGCAAGATAAAGCAGCGGCACGAAGATGATCGCTTCCGCGATCACGAACGCCGCGAGCGCAGCGTACTGCAGCGGCTTCGATTCGACGCGGTGCGCGGTGTGGCTCGCGAGCCAGCCGACGATCATGAATGCGCCGAGGATGAGCAGCCAGTTGACGCCGAGCAGCCGCTGCGCGATTTGCTCCGCATAACCGTTCTCGAAGAGATACGTCTCAATCGCGCAGAACGCGAGGATCGCACCGGCGAGATGGCCGTACGTGCGCCAGATGAACGCCGAGCGGCTCTCGACGTCGAGCGCGGCGACGGGCTTGACGGAGGCAGGCAAAGCGCGTGCTTGCATCATCGGACTCCAGAATTGACCACTCGGCCGGATTCTAGTGCCGGTCGGCTAAAAAGCGATAGCGCGGCCTGCCCGGCATGCCGCGCCCCGTCATGAGCGCCGGCTTGCCTAAGTTGGGGGCTCGCCGGACGACTGAACAATAATCGCCGCCCGGTGTGCCCTGCCGATCGGCGGAGCCCTCTCGCACCGCCCGGAAAGCGTTCTTGCCGCGGCGCGCTCACAGCGTGTAGCCGCGCTCCTCGTGCATCGTGAGGTCGAGTCCGAGCGTCTCCTGCTCGGGGCTCACGCGCAGCGTGAGCACGACGTCGATCAGCTTCAGAATCGCGAACGTGGCGATCCCGCACCAGGCCGCGGTCGCGACCGCGCCGATCGCCTGCTTCGCGAGCTGCGACCCGATCCCGACGCCTTCCGCGAGGCCGAGGCCGTCGAGCGCCGTCGCGGAGAACACGGCGGTCAGCAGCAGGCCGATGAAGCCGCCGACGCCGTGGACCGGGAACACGTCGAGCGAATCGTCGATCTCGAGCTTGCGCTTGATGAACTGCGTCGCGAAGAAGCATGCGACGCCGGCGACGAAGCCGATCACGAGCCCGCCGAGCGGGCCGACATAACCGGACGCGGGCGTGATCGTGCCGAGGCCCGCGACCATTCCGGTCACGATGCCGAGCACGCTCGGCTTGCGGAACCTGATCCATTCCATCGCCATCCAGCCGAGCGAGCCTGCCGCTGCGCCGAGCTGCGTGACGAGCATCGCCATCCCCGCCGCTCCGTTTGCGGCGAGCGCGCTGCCGGCATTGAAGCCGAACCATCCGACCCAGAGCATCGCGGCGCCCGACACGGTCATCGTCAGGTTGTGCGGCGGCATCGGTGTCGCCGGGAAGCCCGCTCGCTTGCCGAGCACGAGCGCGGCGACGAGCGCCGCGACGCCGGCATTGACGTGCACGACGGCGCCGCCGGCGAAATCGCGGAAGCCGAGCTCGCCGAGCCAGCCGCCGCCCCACACCCAATGCGCGACCGGCAGATAGACGAAGATCAGCCACAGCACGGAGAACCAGAGCATCGCCGAGAAGCGCATGCGTTCGGCGAAACCGCCGACGATCAGCGCGGGCGTGATCACGGCGAACGTGAGCTGGAACATCGCGAACACGGTCTCGGGGATCGTGCCGCTCACGGAGTCCGGCTCGACGCCGGCCATCCACGCCTTCGAGAACCCGCCGACGAGTCCCGCGAAGCTCTCGCCGCCGAACACGAGGCTGTAGCCGAACGCGACCCATAGGATCGACACGACGCAGCATATCGAGAAGCACTGCATCAGCACGGAAAGAACGTTTCGGCTCCTGACGAGTCCTCCATAGAAGAGTGCGAGACCGGGCAGCGTCATGAACAGCACGAGCGCGGTGGATGTGAGCATCCACGCGGTATCCCCGCTCTCTATTTCCGCGCCGACGCACAACATCGGCCACGCGCCGACGAGCAGCGCGCAGAACGTGACGATCTTCTTCACGACTCCCCCCAAGGGTTGGATGATTGGTAGGTGCGAGGGACGTCTTCGAGTCTTTCGCCGTCACGAGCATCGTGCATCGTCGCAAGCTCGAAACGTCTTTCGGCGTCGAATATTACTTTCTCTCGATTACAATTGGCGACGACTTCGAAACGGTCTTGGACGAGACATCGCGCAATGCCCTAAAGTGGGGCGCGTTCTGCGTTTTCGTGATCGAGAGAACGGAATTCGTGCGTCACGATGGTGCATCTTTGCGTCGGATCGCTCGTCATCGACGCTGAGCCAGACACCGCGGCCGACGAAAGAGGCGTAGTTGAAAGTCCATCGGTTCCCCGACGCGCGTTCGTTTCTCGCACGCGCCGGCGAGTGGTTGCGCGCGTCGGAAGCAAGGCACAATTCGATCCTCGGTGATGCGTATCTGTTGCTCGCCGACGAGCACCCTTTTCACGATCCGATCTATCTCTCGACGGTCGAGTCGAACGGGCAGGTCGTCGCGTGCGCGGTGCGTCCGCCTCCCGACGGCCTGACGCTGACCTCGGCGCCGAGCGGAGCGGTCGAGTTGCTGGTTTCGGACGTCGCAACGGCGTTCGATGTGTTACCGCTCGTGAACGGCCCCGAGCGTGAAGCGATCGAGTTCGCGCGATCGTGGTCTGCGGCGCGCGGCTGCGACTTCTCGATATCGTTCCTGTGGCGCTGGTACGTGCTCGACCGGTCGCCCGTGCCTGCGAGACAGCCGCCGGGGCGGCTGCGGCTCGCCGGTGCCGACGACCGCGAGCGGGTCGGGGAGTGGGCGGACGCGTACGCGCGGGCCGTTCGCACGTTCGTCGACGTGCGCGCATTCTTCGAGCGACGGATCCGGACGCGCTCACTTTATCTATGGGACGACGGCGGACCGCGCTCGCTCGTCGCCGTGTCCGGTCTCACGCCGTCGAGCGCCCGCATCTCGGCCGTCTATACGCCGCCCGAATCGCGCGGCAAGGGTTATGCGCGCGCGGCCGTGGCGGCGGTGTCGGGCAAGGTCCTCGACGACGGGCGCATCTGCGTGCTGTTCGCGGATCGCACGGACCCCGGTCCGAACGCGATCTACAGCCAGATCGGGTACCGGCCGATGCAGGATACGATCGGCATCACGTTCGTTCCGCGTGGTCGAGCCGCGCTTCGCCCCCTCCCGTGATGCCGCCCGTGGCCGGCAGCGGTCCGATAATCGCCTCGCGTTGCTATCATGGCGTTTGCGGTCGGTTGCCGGCGCGGGCGCTGGACGACCCGAACGGGAGTTCTTCGCAAGACGTTGCCGCGGAGGGGAGGATGCACGTCGCAGCCCTGGTGGCGGATCCGGCTGAGGGAGGGAGCCGATGACGAGTGCGTTGAAGAGACGAATCGGTGCCGGCGAGTTCGTGCTGACGGCCGAGATCGTGCCGCCGCTGTCCGCCCGGCCCGACCGGCTGCTCGCCGAGGCTGCGCTGCTCAGGGGGCGTGTCGATGCGATCAACGTCACGGATGCGGCGTCGGGCCGCACGTCGATGAGCAGCTTCGCATCGGCCGCGATCCTTGCGGCGCATGGCTACGAGCCGATCCTGCAGGTCACGTGCCGCGACCGGAACCGGATCGCGCTCGCCGGCGACCTGCTCGGAGCGAATGCGCAGGGGGTGCGGAACGTGCTGATTCTGCACGGTGACGATCCCCGCGGAGGCGACCAGCCCGATGCGAAGCCGGTCTTCGACCTCGATTCCCGGGCGCTGATGGCCCTCGTCCGCGACATGGGCGAAAAGGGGGAGCTGCCGTCGGGCCGAAAGATCGATCCGCCCCCCGAGTTCTTCATCGGCGGTGCGGATGTTCCGCGGGATCCGGGACCCGACTGGAGCCCGAAGAGCCTCGTCGGAAAGGCGGACGCCGGTGCCGGCTTCGTGCAGACGCAGTTCTGCTTCGATCTCGGCGTCGCGAGACGTTATATCGAGCGGCTGCGCCAGGAGGGGCTGACGGAGCGCGTCGGCGTGATCATCGGCGTGGGGCCGATCCGCTCGGCGAAATCGGCTCGCTGGATGAACGAGAACCTGTTCGGCGTGCACGTGCCGGACGACGTCATCGAGCGGCTCGAGAACGCGTCCGCGCCCGCGGAGGAAGGCTTCGCGATCTGCGCCGAGCTGATCGCAGGGCTCAGGGAGATCCCGGGCGTCGCCGGCGCGCATATCATGGCGCCGGGCGGCGGGACCGCGGCGATCGCGGCCGTGCTCGATCGCCTGTCGGCCTGAGACGGACCGCGCGCAGCAAGGCGGGTGTAGTACGGCCACGATTCATCTGTCTCTCAATAAAGGTGTTTTTCGGCGCAACGGACGCGCGTGCAGGAGGTAGCGTATGGGGGGGAAACGCAGCACGGCGGTTACGAGTGAAGCGATCGGTGCGGTTCGATGTGACAGGCCGCAAACCGGCGAGGAATTTCTCGAGTCGCTTCGCGACGGCCGCGAGGTCTATATCTACGGCGAGCGGGTCAAGGATGTCACGACGCATCCGGCCTTTCGCAACACGGCACGGATGACGGCCCGCCTGTTCGACGCGTTGCACGATCCGGAGCGTAAATCGAAGCTCCTGCTGCCGGCCGACACGGACGGCAACGGGATGACGCACGCGTTCTTCAAGGCGCCGAAGACCGTCGAGGAATCGATCGCCGGCCGC
>CAZKNH010000011.1:0-51413 GCA_964553875.1 uncultured Gammaproteobacteria bacterium
CCTCGATCTTCTGCACCGGCTTCACCATGTTGTCGGGCGCGATGAACTGGCCGTGTTTGACGTTGATCACCGCGCCCGTCTTCGCGGCGGCGACGACGAGCTCCGTCTGCATGCAGAGATACGCCGGGATCTGCAGAACGTCGACGACCTCGGCCGCGGGCTTCGCCTGCGTGGGATAATGGATGTCCGTCAGGATCGGCAGCTCGAACTCGCGCTTGATCTTCTCGAGCAAACGTAACCCTTCCTCGAGCCCCGGCCCCTGGTAGAAGTCGAGCGAGCTGCGGTTGTCCTTCTGGAACGACGACTTGAAGATCAGCGGCACGCCGAGCTCGCCGGCGATCTGCTTCAGACGCTCGGCCGTGCGCATCATCAGGGATTCCTCCTCGATGACGCACGGACCGGAGATCAAGAAAAGCTGGTCCGACCCGCAATCGATACCGGCGACGTTGACGTGCTTGATGCTCATCGGGAATCCAGGTGTCGGCTCGCTCGCGGCATTGTGCGTTCAAAGGCTTGGGGCTGCAAGCTCATCCGCGAGTCATCCATGATGCCCCTGAGCAGCGTGTAATTACGTGCGGTCGCGCCTTGTCCGTCGAGCACGACTCTGCGGCCGCGTTCGCCGAGCGACCTGCGCCGTCGCTCGTCGGCGACGAGCGCTCCAAGCGCGCGCTCGAGCTCCGCCTCGTCCCGCACGAGAATTCCGGCGTCATGCGCAAGCAGATCCTCGACAGTCTCCTTGAAGCTGAAATTGTACGGCCCAAAGAGCACCGGCACACCGAGAATCGCGGGTTCCATCAGATTGTGCCCGCCCTTGTTGCTGCCGCGGAAGAACAAGCTGCCGCCGACGAAGGCGACGTCGGCTGCAGCATAGAGCCGACCGAGCTCTCCGACCGTATCGACGATCAGCACGCCGCCGCGCCCCGGCGGCGCAGCCTCGCCTCGGTCGATTCGAGTCTTCATGACTGCGGCGTAGCCGCGGGCCTCGACGTGCTCCGCGACCGCCGGCGCGTCCGCAGGATAGCGCGGCACGAGGACGAGCGCGGCGCGGCTGTCGCCAGGGAGCGCGTCGAACGCCGCGAGCAGCGCCTCGTGCTCGCCGGGATGAAGGCTTCCGCCCATCACGACGACGTCGTCCGGCGAGTAGCCGAGGCCCTCGCGCAGCATCTGCCGATCGGTATCGTCCGCCGTGCCGCGAGCGAGGTCGTACTTCATGTTTCCGGTCACGTGGATCCGCTCGCGCGGCACGCCGAGCCGAGAGAAGCGCTCCGCGTGCTCCTCGCTCTGCACGGCGATCAGCGTCAGCCCGCGCAGCACGCGCGGCACGATGCCCGTTCGCCGATATGCGCGGCTCGACTTCTCCGATACCTTGCCGTTCAACACGACGACGGGCACACCGCGACGACGCGCGGCGAGCAGGAAGTTCGGCCAGAACTCCGATTCGACGATGACGATGAGCCTCGGATCGAAGTGCGCGAGGAAACGCCGCACGGCGAACGAGAAATCGAGCGGGAACAGGATCACGCGATGCTGCGGATACGCCTTACGTGCGGCTTCGAGCCCCGTCACCGTGTACGCCGAGATCACGAGAGGCGTGCCGGGACGGTCCCGCTCGAGACGCGCGACGAGCGGCTTGAGCAGCGAGACCTCGCCGGCCGACGAGCCGTGCAGCCAGATCGCGCCGCGGACGGCCGGACCGAGCTCGAGCCCGAAGCGGGCCGGTGCGTTCCGGAAGCCGCCGTGCCTGACGAGGCGATACGCAAGCCATGGCGCGGCCAGCACGAATCCGAGCAGATAGCCGAGGTCGAGCAAAAGGCCCATCGAACGGTCCAGGCAGCGGCGACAGTGCTGAAAAGCGCACCATTCTAGCCGCTACGCCCGTTCCCGCGCCTCACCGCGCGAGGGGCGGGCGCGCCGGGCGGGCCCGGCTCACGCGGGCACTTCGCGCTTTGCGCGCTCCGCGCCGTGGAGTGTTTCGACGGCGAACCACCGTCCCGCGTCACGGCCGACGCTGCGCATCCAGTCCATGACGAGATCGGCTCGCATCGGCGGCGCGATGAAGAAACCCTGCGCCGCGTCGCAGCGAAGCGCTGCGACGGTCTTCAAGGCCTGCACGCTGTCGACGCCTTCGGCGACGACGCTCATCTCGAAGGCGCGCGCCAGCTCGACGATGACTCGCACGACCTGCTTGTCCTTGTCGTCGGTCGCCGCGGTCGAGACGAAGCGCCTGTCGATCTTCACCTCGGTCGCCGGGATTTCCTTCAGGTAGCTGAGCGACGAATAGCCCTTGCCGAAATCGTCGATCGCCAGGCCGACGCCGAGCTTACGAATTCGCTCGAGAGACGCCGTCGCGACCTCGTCGCCGGTCACGAGACTTTCCTCGGTCAGCTCGACGACGAGCTCGGCACCGGCACCGCGGACCGCGGCGTGAAGCTCGCCGAGGCGCGGGAAGAACTCGTTGCGTTGCAGCACCTGCGGCGCGACGTTCACGGCGACCGACAGCTTCTCGCCGCAGCCGGACCACCTCGCGACGCTCGCCGCGACGCGCTCGAAGACGAGCCACGTCATCGGCACGATCGAGCCCGAGCGCTCCGCGAGGGGAACGAAGAGGTGCGGGGGAACGAACGCCCCCGACGGCGACCGCCACCGGGCGAGCGCCTCGACCCCTCGCACTCGACGCTCCTTGAGCCCGATCTTCGGCTGAAAATAGACGTCGATCTCGCCCTGCTGCACGGCACGCTCGAAATCGCTCTCGACCTTCCAGAGGGCGGTCTGCCGGCGCGTGGCATCCGGACTGTACAGCGCGAACGCGAGCTCGTTCTCGCGCGCTTCCTTCAACGCAAGCTCCGCTCGACGCAGCAGGCTCGCCGCGTCGTCCGCATGCGTCGGATAGACCGCGACGCCGATCGTCAGATCCACGACGAATCTGTCGCGGCCGATCATGACGTGTGCGCGGTTGTCCTCGGTCAGACGAGCCGCCGTTTCGACGATACCACCGACCGAATCGCCGCCGAGCAGCACGACGAACTGTCTGTCGGATAGGCGGATCACGGGCGTTCCGGGCGGAAGCGACTTGCGCAACCCCTCGACGTATTCGGAGCAGAAGCGCCCGGACGCCTCCGCCCCGAACGTCGTGCGGATCCGATTGAACGCATCGAGCTGGCCGAACAATAGCCCGGTCAACCGGCACGTCGACCGATGCAGGTACTGCTCGATGAAACGAGTGCTTTGGCTCAATGCGCCTCCAATCCGAGATCGCCCCCGTCGAGCGTCGCCGCAATCGGCTTGCCGACCCCTGCGTGTCGACGGTTGCCGCCAGCGCGCGATTTCACCACGTCTCGTGTCGAAGGGCTGTGAGAGGGTTCACGACCCGAACCGCGCTGTTCACGCTATGTTTCGCGCGACGCGGCTCGCAGGTCGCCCCGCGGACCCGGCCCCGGCAGAAATAACTAAAGAATCAATCCGTTGACATGCCGAGATTCGAGCCCGAGCTGCGTGCGAGCGAAACCTACACGGAATCGAACTTCGTGCGCGTCCATACGGCCGCGCCCGCCTCAAACGAGGACCCGGACGTGCGGATCGTCACGATCGAGCACTTCTCGTACGTCTCCGCGCAGGGCCGCGGCGGCTGGCAGTGCTCGACGATCGTCGACCGTGAGCGCATGAGCAAAGAAGACGCCCTCTTCATCGCCGAGCACTACGCGCGCGAGCACTCGATCCCCGTCATCTACGAGTCTCACGGCTGATCGCCTCGAGGGCGTCGCGGCGTGCGGCCTCGAACTCGTCGCCCGGGCGCCAGCTCGGCATCTCGTCCGCATTCGCGACGATCAGGCCGGCCCAGAACCCGAACTGCGCGTCCTGCACCATTCCGTCGAAACGCCATTCGGCGGTGAGCTCGTCGCTCGGCTGGTGATAGTGGCGGTCGTTGTGTTCCTCGATGCGCTCGATGCCCCAGCCTTCCGGCCGTCCGACGAAATCCGTGCCGGTGCGGAAATAGAACGCGGGCACGCCGATTTTCGCGAAGCTGAACTGATCGGAACGGTAGTAGTACCCCTGGTCGACGAACTCGTCGGGCTTCACCTCCCTGCCCTGGAGCGCTCCGACTCGAAGGGCAACGTCGTCGAGCGTCGACTTGCCGAAACCGACGAACGTGATGTCGCGCGTCGCGCCCCAGATGTTCCCGCTGTCGTAGTTGACGTTCGCCGCGATTCTGCCCGGAGGAACGAACGGATGACGCGCAAAGTATTCGGAGCCGAGAAGCCCCTGTTCCTCCGCGCCGACGAACAGCAGCACGATCGAACGGCGGGGCGGCTGCGGCAGCGACGCGAAGGCCTCGCCGATCTCGAGCACCATCGCGACGCCGCTCGCATTGTCGCGCGCGCCGTTGTAGACGGTATCCGCGCCGGGGGCGCCGTCGAGGCGGCCGAGGTGGTCGTGATGGGCCGTGTAGACGACGACCTCGTCGGCAAGCTCCGGATCGCTGCCCCGCAGAATGCCGATCACGTTCGCCGACGTCGTGGGCTCGAGCTCGTTATCGAGTGCAAGCGACGTGACGATCCCCAACGGCACCGGCGCGAAGTCGCGCGATCTCGCCTGCTCGACGAGCGCGTCGAGCTCGAGCCCGGCAAGCGCGACGAGACGCGCAGCCGCATCCTCGGTGATCCATGCCTCGATTTGCACGCGAGGCTCGTCGCCTGTCGGGAGCTTGTACTGCGTGCCGGTCCACGAGCTCTGCACGACCTGCCACGGATATCCAGCCGACTCCGGCGTGTGAATGATGATCGCGCCGGCGGCGCCCTGACGCGCCGCGCTCTCGTACTTGTAGGTCCATCGGCCGTAATAGAGCCGCTCGCGGCCGCCGAACAGCTCCGGATCCCAGTCGGGATCGTTGTTCAGCATCAAGAGCACCTTGCCGCGCAGGTCGATCCCTTTGAAATCGTTCCAGTCGTACTCGGGCGCCTCGATGCCGTAGCCGACGAAGACGACCTCGGCGCCGTCGATCGCCGCCCGCTCGGCAAGAACGCCGCTCGCCGCGATGAATTCGCCGTGCTGCACGAGATCGAGCCGCGCGCCGTCGCGCGTGAAGGTCCAGCTCGGCGGCTGTGTCGACGTGATGCCGACGAGATCGAATGGCTGCAGATAGGTGCCGTCCGGGCCGCCTGGCTCGAAGCCGATCCGCTCGAGCGCCGCGGCGAGATACGCCTGCGTCATTTCGTCGCCAGGCGTGCCCGGCGCGCGTCCCCCGTAACGGTCGCTCGCGATCTCGGCGACGACCGCACGAATGCCGTCCGCGTCGATGCGCTCCGCCGCACGGAGCGCCTGCGGCGTCGCGATCGGATCCTGCGCGGCGGCCGGGCCGACGAACGCGGCGCAGAGCGCGACGAGCGTTGCTGCGGCCCGGCTGCGCGGCTCATCGCCGCGCAGCACGAGCCGAAGCCCGTCGCGAATTACTCTTGCTCGCCTCGTTGCCACTCGTCGCGGCTGATCGTTCCGTCCTGGTTCGTGTCGAGCGCGCCGAAGTCCTGGCCCTCGAGCATCGCAAGCTCGGTACGGCTGATCGAGCCGTCCGCGTTTCGGTCGACCTCCTCGAACGACGGGCGACCGGCGGTCAGCTGCTGCCCCGTCTGCGCCTGGCCGGCCGGCTGCTCGCCCTGTCGGGACGAAGCCGCTTGCCGCGACTCGGAAGCCCCCTGTTGCGCACCGCTCTGCGGGCTCCCCTGTTGCGCACTGCGCTGCTCTGCGCTGCCCTGCTGCGCACCGCTCTGCTGCGCGCCCTGCTGAGCACCGCCCTGCTGAGCGACGCTCTGTTGAGAGCCGCCCTGCTCCGTTGCCGCGCTGCGCTGCTGCGACAGCGAATCCTGCGGCGCCGTCACACCGCGCTGCTGATCGGACGATGCTGCGCCCGGCTGCTGGGACGACGGCTGCTGCGATGCGCCGCCCTGCTGCGCAACCGGCGTTTGAGTTTGCTGCTGCGCCGGTGCCTGACCTTGCTGCTGCGCCACCGGTGCCTGCTGCTGCCCGGCCGCACCCTGACCTTGGCGCTCCGCACCTTGCTGCTCCGCTGCCGCGCGCTGCCCGGCCGCACGCTGCTGCTCCGCCAATCCGCGTGCCCGCTCGCCTGGGGTTTGCGCCGCCGCACGCTGCTCACCGCTCCCTGCCTCTGCGCTGCCCTGATCGCCTGCCGATTGCCGGCTTGCGGCGCTCCTCTGCTGCTCGGCTGCTTGACGCAGCGCCTCGGCGGCCTGGTTCAGCTCTTCGGCCGCGCGCCGCAGCGCCTCCGCGGCCTCTGAGGGGCTTTGCTGTGCGCCCGGTGCGGGCTCTTGCGCAAGCACCGCGCTGCCGACGGCGAGCGTCGCTGCGACGGCGAGCGCGATCGCGCCAGATCTCTTGTCCATGCTCTCCTCCATTGGTTCGTATCGATCGCGGTGTCTACCGAAGACGCTGGGCGGGTGCAAGTCGCATGCCACCGAATTCCGCGGCATGCGAAGAACGGACGACGATTCGCGCGCGGGCATGACTCGTGCATCGAACTGCGAGCTGCGATCGGGGCAGCCCCGTCAGGCCCCCGGGATGGGGAGGAAACGTATGAAGAATGCTCGCCGCGTGCTGCCCGGCGAACCCGCGCCGCTCGGCGCGACGTGGGACGGTCAAGGCACGAACTTCGCGATCTTCTCGGCGCATGCCGAACGGGTCGAGCTCTGCCTGTTTCATCCGAACGATTTCACCGAGGTCGAGCGGATCACGCTGCCCGAGTACACGAACGAGATCTGGCACGGGTATCTTCCCGAGGTCGGACCCGGGACGCTGTACGGTTACCGCGTGCATGGCCCGTACGATCCCGAGAACGGCCATCGCTTCAACCCGCACAAGCTGCTGCTCGACCCGTATGCGAAGACGATCGTCGGCCAGATCGACTGGTCGCCGGCGCACTTCGGCTATCGGCTCGACGACCCGGACAAGGATCTGTCGTTCGACACCGAAGACAGCGCACCGCGCATGGCGAAGTGTCAGGTGATCGATCCGTCCTTCGACTGGAACGGCGACGTGCGCCCGTCCGTATCGTGGCAGCGCACGATCCTCTATGAGACGCACGTGCGCGGCTACACGATGCTGCATCCGGCCGTGCCGCCGGAGCTGCGCGGCAACTTCAAGGGTCTCGGCCAGCAGGCGGTCGTCGACTACATCAAGAGCCTGGGCATCACGGCCGTCGAGCTCTTGCCGATCCATGCGTACGTTCAGGATCAGCATCTGCTCGACAAGGGCCTGTCGAACTACTGGGGATACAACTCGATCGGCTTCTTCGCGCCGGAGCCCCGCTACCTCGGTCCCGGCGGAATCGTGACCTTCAAGGAAATGGTGCGCCGTTTCCACGACGCCGGCATCGAGGTGATCCTCGACGTCGTCTACAACCACACGGCGGAGGGCAACGAGCTCGGACCGACGCTGTGCTTCAAGGGCATCGACAATCGCTCGTATTACCGCCTGATGCCGGACGAGCCTCGCTACTACATCAACGACACGGGCACCGGCAACACGATCAACACGAGTCATCCGCGCGTGCTGCAGATGGTGATGGATTCCCTGCGCTACTGGGTGCTCGAGATGCACGTCGACGGCTTCCGGTTCGATCTCGGCACGATCCTCGGGCGCGAGCCGCACGGCTTCGATCCGCGAGGCGGATTCTTCGATGCCGTCGTGCAGGATCCCGTGCTCGCGCACGTGAAGCTGATCGGCGAGCCATGGGACATCGGCCCGGGCGGCTATCAGGTCGGCGAGTTTCCGCCCGGCTGGGCCGAGTGGAACGGCAAGTTCCGCGATACCGTCCGCCGCTTCTGGAAAGGGGACGGCGGACAGATCGCCGATTTCGCGGCGCGCGTGACGGGCTCGGGCGACATGTACGACCGCTCGGGCCGGAGACCCTGGTCGAGCATCAACTTCGTCACGGCGCACGACGGCTTCACGCTGCACGACCTCGTCTCGTACAACGAGAAGCACAACGAAGCGAACGGCGAGGACAACCGTGACGGCGCCGACGACAACGAGAGCTGGAACTGCGGCGCGGAGGGACCGACCGACGATCCCGAAGTGAAGGCGCTCCGGGCGCGGCAGAAACGGAACCTGCTCGCGACGCTCGTCTTGTCTCACGGCACGCCGATGCTGCTTGCGGGCGACGAGTTCGGCAACACGCAGCACGGCAACAACAACGTGTACTGCCAGGACAACGAGATCAGCTGGCTCGACTGGGACGCGATCGACGACGACGATCGGGCGCTCACCTATTTCGTCCGCAGCGTGATCGAGCTGAGACAAGCCGAGCCGCTGCTCCACCGGCACAGCTTCCGCGACGGGATGGTCATTCGCTGGCTCGGCCCTTCCGGGCAGGACCTCGGACCCGATGCGTGGATCGACGCCGAGACGCGCAGCGTGGGGCTCTTGCTCTCGAAAGGCCGCGAGCCCGCGTACGGCGACGAGCCTAGCCTGTCGCGCCTGCTGCTGCTCTACAACGCGCATCACGAGGACGTCGATTTCACGCTGCCGGACGCCGAGGAAGGCGACGGCTGGACGCTGTTGCTCGACACGGCCGGCGAGAGAGGCAGCCCGCAGAGGACGCTCTCCGGAGGCGACGTGCTGACGCTCGTCGGCCGTTCGATGGCCGTCCTCGGGCTCGCCGAGCCGCGCGCCGCGAGCACCGCGGACGGGCCCGCGGTGCCGTGATACCTCAATGCGGCAGCGGCGTATCGCTCGAGCCCGGCGGATCGACCTCACGTGACAGCAGGCGCCTCAGCGCGTCGATGTCGACGGGCTTCACCAGATGCTCGTCGAAGCCCGCGTCCCGCGCGCGTTCGATGTCCTCGGCCCGGCCCCATCCGGTGAGCGCGACGATCAGCGCGCGCTGCTGGGGGAACTCCGCGCGCAGCCGCCGCACGACCTCGTAACCGTCCATGCCCGGCAGGCCGATGTCGAGCAGCACGGCATCGGGCGCGAAGCTCGCGAAGGTCGCAAGTGCCTTCGGTCCGCTCGTCGCGACACGAACGTCCGCGCCGTTCGCCTCGAGGACGAGCTTCAGGCTCTCCGCGGTATCGCGATCGTCCTCGACGACGAGGACCCGACGGCCCTCGATGGATCGCCCGGTTCGTTGCGGCGGCGGAGGCGCATGCCGCGTCGCGACGCTCAACGGCAGGCGCACGATGAACGTGCTCCCCTTGCCGCGACCCTCGCTGTGGGCCTCGATCGAGCCGCCGTGCATCTCCGCGAGCTGCTTCGCGAGCGCGAGGCCTATTCCCAAGCCCGCGACCTTCGGCTCGTCTTCGCCGCGATATCGCCCGAACATCGTGAAGAGCTTCGGCATCACCTCGGCGGGGATGCCGACGCCCGTATCGGTCAGGCGGACCTCGACCTGCGAGTCCGACGGCACGACCTCGACCACGATGCGGCCGGGCTCGGGCGTGTAACGGGCCGCGTTGTTCAGCAGGTTCGCGAAGATCTGCGCGAGACGCATCCGATCGCCGTCGATCCACAGCGGCTCGTCGGGCACCCGAACGTCGAGGTCGTGCCCGGCAGACTCGATCAGCGGGCGGCTCGTCTCGAGCGCGTCGCGCAGCACGTCCGCGAGCGGCACCCGCTCGATCCTGAGATCGTACGCGCCGCGGCGGATCCGCGAGCTCTCGAAGAGATCGTCCGCGAGGCGGACGAGATATTCGACCTGCCGCTCGATGATGTCGACGACCGCATCGGGCATGTCGCCCGGCGCCGCGCGAAGCAGGTCGACGCTGCTCCTGAGCGGCGCGAGAGGATTGCGCAGCTCGTGCGCGAGCGTCGCGAGAAACTCGTCCTTCTGTCGATCGGCCTCGCGCAGCGCCTGCTCCATCCGCTTGAGATCCGTGATATCGGTCATCGTGACGAGCACGCGGCTCGGCCGCGTCGTCGCGGGGAGCGGCGCAACGGTCAGCATCAGGTCACGGAGGTCCCCGGCGAGCGTGCGCACGACGACGTCGGTCCGCACGCGGCCGCGTTGCCCGTGGAGCGCGATCAGCACCTCGGCGAACGCGTGCCAAGACTCGGCGACGAAGACGCTCTGCAACGACCGCTTGAGCTCGTCCTTGTCGCGCGCACCGAAGAGGCGCAGCGTCGCATCGTTGACGTCGACGATGGAGACGTTCTCGAGCGCCTGGTGCAGGAATTCGGGGTATCGTGCGAAGTGCGCCGGGAAATCCTCGACGCCCGCCGCCGCGAGCTCGTCGAGCATCGTCAGCACGGCGTGAAAGTCCGCGACCCAGATCGAGACGTCGACCCCGTCGAAAATGTCGCGGTACCGCGCTTCGCTGGCCTCGAGCGCGGCGCGCGCCGCGACGTGATCCGTGACGTCCTCCGCGACGATGATGATGCGCGGATCCGCGCCGAGCTCGAGCGGCGTGCAGATGAAGGTGAAGCGCCTGTCCTCGAGGTGTCCGGCGCGCTCGAGCCGGACGAGGACCTCCCGGCCGACTTCCGGCTGGCCGGTTTCGAGCACGCGCTTCAGACACTCGCCGAACCCTTGGTTCGAGAGCTCGGGAATCGCTTCGAACAACGGCTTCCCGAGCAGGTCGTGCTCCGCTGCCAGGACCGCGGACTGGTTCAGGCGCTCGACGACGAAATCGGCGCCGCGCACGACGAGGATTGGAATCGGCGCGTGCTCGTAAAGGCGAGTGAGCTCCGCGCAGCGCTGCTCGAGCCGGCGGCGCCCGCGCTCGAGCGACGCTTGCCGCCGCGTGAGCTCCTCGCGTGCCCGGGCAGCGCCGATGCTCGCCGCAAGCCGCTCCGCGGCGGCGGCGACGAACGCCCGATACTCGTCGTCGAGCGGCTGACGGGGACTCACACCTGCGACGAAGAAGCCCGACGGCGGTCCGCCGGGCATCGCAAGCGGCCACACGAGCGCGTCCTGGACGTGCAGCGGGCCGGACGCACTGCGCAGGTCGGCCACCGGCCACGGCGAATCGGCCAGCGCATCGAGCCGAGACCGCGCGAGCGGGCTGTTGAGCGCGAGGCCGACGGTTCCGACGAGCACCGCGGAGCCGTCCGGCTCGAACGCATAGAGGAGCGCATACGGAAGATCCGCGGGATTGCGCTCGAGCGCGGCGACCGCCTCCGACCATGCCGCTCTTTCGTCGGGGGCCAATGCCGTCCGGGCCGCGAGCTCGGCGAGCATCGCGGTGCGGCGCATCGACTGCACGCGGCGCGTCGTCTCCGTCGCCGTGCAGAGCACCCCCGCGACGTCGCCGCGATGCAGCACGGGGCAGAGCAGAATGTCGAAATAACGTTCCTCGACGCTGCCGTTACCCGTGAGAATGAGCTGATCGGCCAGGCGCTGCGGACACCCGGTCGACAGCACGGCCTCGACGGATGGTTCGCATACCTCGGAGATCTGCGTGCGAGACTCGGCTGCCGGCAAGCCGAGGGCCGCCGGATGCGCCTTGCCGAGCAGCGCGATGACGGCGTCGTTGTAGACGAGCACGGCATCGGCGCCCCAGAAGACCCACGCCGGCTTCGGCGCATCGAGGCAGCTCCGGATCGACGCAACGAGCGGCGCGGGCCACGTCTTGACGGGACCGAGATGCTTCCGGGCCTCGCGACCGCGCAGCAGCGCGCGCACCTCACCCGGTCCGTCGAGCAGCCGGCTTCGCTCCGCGCGATCGTCCGCATCCTCCTCTTCCCCGGCGTGGTGCACGGAGACGAGACCGTGGCGCGAGCGCGCGATCCACGAACGTGCCTCTTCCAAGAATCGTTGCATCTTCAACCATGCGCGCGATGCTGCCGGCCGGACGGCGCGGCCGGGAGCGTGCCTTGTCGGCTTTCCCTACGACCCGGCCGGGGCAAGCAGCGCGACCGGAAAGCGACGCAGCAAGTCGGCGACGCGGACGTCGCCGCCGTGCCACTCGTCTCCCGTCAACGCGTTGCGCCAGTCGCCCGGCGGCATCGTGATATGCGTGTCTTGCCAATCGCCGCCGACGGACAGCGGCCAGCGCGGCGCTACCGACACGATCGCCTCGCCGCGCCGAAATGCGATCACGTGCTCGCGCCGGGCGCCGCCGGCCTCGATCGGACGATAAGCGCCGGCGGCGAACGCCTCGGCGTACGCTCGCCGGACGCGCAGGCCTTGGCGGATCAGCCAGAGCTTCGGCAGCCCCTCGTCCTGCCGGGCGAGGATCTCCTCGGGTGTCAGGCGGTCGAGCTCGCGCAGCAGGCGCCGCCTCAGGTCGTAGTCGACCGGGCGACGGTTGTCCGGATCGACCAGCGACAGATCCCAGAGCTCCGTGCCCCGATAGAAGTCGGGCACGCCCGGCGCCGTGAGCTTCAGCAGCACGAACGCGAGCGAGTTGATCCGGCCCGGCGCGACGAGCGGGGCGACGAACGCGTCGAGATCCGCGACGAAATCGGGAGCGGACAGCGCTGCGGAAACGAAAGCGTCGAGCGCCTGCTCGTATTCGCCGTTCGGACGGTGCCAGGACGTTTCGAGCTTCGCCTCGCGCACGGCCTTCTGCATGAAGGCCTTCGCGCGGGCGGCGTCGATCGGCCAGGCGCCGACCAGCGTCTGATAGAGCAGGTACTCGACGTTGCGGTCCGGCCACGCACCGCGACGATGCCGCTCGTTCATCGCGACCCAGCGCTCGACCGCGTCCCGCCAGCGATCCGGAATTTCGGACAACACGGCGAGCCGCATCCGGACGTCCTCGGAACGCTTCGTATCGTGCGTCGACGTTGCGAGCAGCGTACGGGGCCTCTGCTCGAGCGTTTCGGCGGCCCATGCGTGGAACTCGTCGACGGCGTGTCCGAAGCGATCCGGCGCGCCGCCGACCTCGTTCAGCGCAACGAAGCGGTGGTAGCGATAGAACGCGGTGTCCTCGACCCCTTTCGCCATCGCGGGCCCGGTGAGCTGCTGGAACCGCATCGCGAGCTCGGTCTCGAGGACGCCGCCGACGCGTTTCAGCAACAGGTCGCGCAGGAAGTCGAGCAGCTCGGGCTCGATGTCGGCGCGCTCGCGCTTCGCGCGCTCGATCGCCTCGCCGACGTGCCGGACGTCCGCGTCGCCCACGCCGTTCGCGCCGGGGCGAACGTACGTGCGGTACACGGGGAAGCACGCGATCGTCTCCTTGAGCGCGTCGCGCAGCTCGTCCCGCGTGTAGTCGCGGTAACGGCGGTGCCGGGCGCAAATTTCCTCGAGCAGGCTCGTCAGCCGGTTCACGTCGCTGCCGAGGAGGTCCCGCAGCACGTCGTGCTTCGAGCGCCGCACGAGCGCGCCGTAATCCGGATCCTCGCCGGTCAGCTCGGCGTAGAACGCGGTCAGCGGCGCCTCCGCCGCCGGGTTCACGAACAGCGCCCCGGCGAAATGATTGAACTCGTAGCCGGTCGTGCCCTCGATCGGCCACTCCGCCGGCGGCCTTTCGCCCGGCTCGAGGATCTTCTCGACGAGGATCCACGCGCGGGGGCAGGCGGCGCGGAGGCGCTCGAGGTACTCCTGCGGGTCGTAGAGGCCGTCGATGTGATCGACCCGAGCTCCGTCGAGCATGCCGGAGCCGAGCCACTCGAGGACGAGCGCGTGCATGTCCCGGAAGACCTCTTCGCGCTCGGCGCGCATCCCGATCAGCGTGTCGATGTTGAAGAAGCGGCGATAGCCGAGCTCGCGGCTCGCGATGCGCCAATGCGCGAGCCGGTAATGCTGGCGGGAGATGACCGCATCGAGCAGATCGGGGTCGGAGTTCGCGCGCTCGATCGCCGCGTCGATCGCGTCGAACGACCGCGACTCGTCGTTCCGGCCGCCGAGCAGAACGTCGAGCGTCCCCGGCGCGGTCGGGAACTCCTGGTCGTAATAGCGGACGCGGAGTGCGTCCCCGACCCGTTCGAGGCGGATCCTGCCCGCTTCCAGCTCGCGCCCGTAGTGATCTCCGAGCACGGGCAGCAGCACGACGTTCTGCCCCCGCTCGTCCTCGGCGGCCCAGTCGACGTCGAAATAGCGTGCGTATCGGCTGGACGGGCCATGCTCGAGAACGTCCCACCACCACGGGTTCTCGCGAACGACGGCCATATGGTTCGGAACGATGTCGAGAAGCTGGCCAAGCCCATGCTCGGCCAACGCCGCGCAGAGCCGGGCATGCGCTTCGGCGCCGCCGAGCTCCACGTTCACGCGGGTCGGATCCGCGACGTCGTAGCCGTGCGTGCTGCCCCGTGCCGCCTGCAGATACGGCGAGCAGTAGAGGTGGCTCGGCCCGAGGTCAGCGAGGTATGGAGCGAGCGCGGCAGCCGCATCGAGGTCGAAGTCGGCGTTGAGCTGCACCCGATACGTGGCTATCGGCTCCACGCTCCGACTCCCGGCTCGTGCTGCGCAGCCACCGGCCTCCGCGGGCGCATACGGGCGCGTATCGACCGCCACCGTCGGGTGTTCTCGATTTCGCAAACCTTCATCAAAAGGTGCTCGACGGTCGGCGGCGCTTCGAGGGCTGCGACGGGGTGGAACGCGGCGGCCGCCAACTCGTTTGATCGTCTAGCGATCCCCCGCTCGCAAAGTTGCAATCGGCGTGCCATGACAAAGGGCATGAGCGCGCGCGCCCCATCGCGCGAATCGCTTTACGGGATGCGATACGGGTCCGGTAACGGAGAAAGCGAGCCGGCGAGACGGTCTCCGGGCGGTATCCTTCGGCGGCGGTCCGTTACGCTCGCGCGACTGCCCCACGCCCGGTCAGGTCACGCATACTCGTCCGCGAGCTCGTCTCGAATCCGTTCGAGCAGCACCTGCGTCAGACGGATGCCAGCGACCTCGTCCGGCTCCGCGCCTTCCCATTCGATTCCGATATGGCCGCGATAGCCCGCGTCGAGCACGATGCGCAGCATGCGGCGGTAGTCGGTCCGCACCTCGTTGCCGGCGGCGTCGAACCCGTAACTCTTCGCGCTGACGCCCTTTGCATACGGCATGAGCTCAGTTACGCCCTGGTAGCGGTCGTACTCCTCGCCCGGGCCGATCAGAAAATTGCCGAAGTCCGGTAGCGTGCCGCAGTTGTCGAGCCCCACCCCTTGGATGACCTCCGCGAGCCAGCGCCCGTTGCTCGAGAGCCCCCCGTGATTCTCGACGATCACGTTAAGTCCCCGCTCGGCGCCGGCTTCGGCGAGGCGCCGCAGCCCGTCGATCGCGTAGTCCCGTTGTGACTCGTAGCTGCCCGACGAGCGCGCGTTCACGCGGATCGAATGGCAGCCGAGGAAGGCGGCGGCGTCCGCCCACTTGTAGTGGTTCTCGACGGCGCGGACACGGGCGGCGGAATCCGGATCGCCGAGGTCGCCCTCGCGGTCGCACATCAGGATCAGGCTCGTCACGCCCGCGTCGTCAGAGCGGCGCTTGAGCTCGCCGAGCCATGCGCGATCGGTCGCTTTGTCCATGAAGAACTGGTTCACGTGCTCGACCGCGTCGATGCCGAACGTTTCCTTCGCGAACGCCGGAAAGTCGAGCGGATCGAGACGGCCCGAGAAGATCATCCGGTTCAAGGACCATTGCGCGAGCGAGATCGAGAAGAGCTCACCTCCGGCCGCACGAAGCCCCCGAAAGGCGCCGGTGCCGAGCGCGGCTCCGACCGCGGCCGTCGAAAGGATGAACCTGCGCCGATCCTGCATGACGCCCTCCCCGTTTTTTCGTGCAGCATAGCACGCGCGGGAGCACGCCAACGGCGCGGGAGGGACTACACGGTGCCGCTGCCGATCGCGTCCTCGCCGCGCTCCGGTGCGCCGCGGTCCGCGCAGACGAGCGCCTCGAGCTCGTCGACGGCCTCGGCCGCCGCACGGCGCAGAACGTCCTTCTCCGCCTCCGTGACCGAACGCGGCGTCGCGTCGATCACGCACAGCGAGCCGATCGCGTGACCGCGCCCCGTGACGAGGGGCGCACCGGCGTAGAACCTGATGCCGTGCTCGAGCAGGAAAGGATTCTTCGCGAAGCGCGGATCATCCAGCGCGTCCTCGACGATCACGACGTCCTTGTCCGCGACCACGTGGCCGCAGATCGAGGTCTCGCGTGGGCTCTTGCCCGCACGCTCGAGCTCGTCCGGCAAGCCGGTCTGCGCGCGCCAGTGCTGGTGCTCGGCATCGACGATCGTCAACAGCGAGATCGGCACGCGGAATTCATCAGAGAGCCGCCGCGTCAGCTCGTCGAGCCGCTTCGAGCTCGCCTTGAGCGCGTTCAGCGCGTCGACGTCGCGAAGCCGCTCCGGCTCGTCCTCAGGCGTCGCCGGAGCGGAGTACGGACGCTCGGGCCGCGTCGCCTCGTCGATCGCGTCGAGCGCGGCGCGCAACGACTCGACGCGCGTCGTGCCGGACGGAAGCGGCACCTCCGCGGAGTCCCCATCGAGCGCACGCCAGGTCCCGACGACCAATGGTTTGTCCGGCGCGCGCCGGCGGAGCCGGCGCAGCGTCTGCTGCACGCGCGGTGCGGCGGCCCCCCTGATCAGCGACAGGCAGACGACGTCGAAGTCCTCGACCCGGCACGATGCGAGGTGCTCCGGCGACAGCGCATCGGCGGTCACGACCCGCACCGCGTAGCCGCGGCGCTCGAGGAGCTGCGACAGCATCGTCGCGACGACGAGGTCGAAACCGCTGCGGCCCGCGGCGCAGAGCACGGATGGTGCGCCGCTCTCGGCATCCTGCGCGGCGGCGGGGTCGGACACCTCGCCGGTCGCGGTCCCTTCGGCCGCGTTTGCCGCGTCCGCGTCGGGCTCCGCCTGCAACTCGTCCCGGTCGGCGAGCTCGCCGACGAACTCGAGCGCCGAGCGCACGACGGTATGCCTGCGCTCGCCCGAGAGCCTCCCGGTGCCGTCGTCCGCAGCGGCGAGCGCGAGCGCCGGCAGCACGACGTCATCGTAAAGCGCCTCGACCGGGTGGTCCGACAGATACTCCTCGGCGATCCGCACGTCCTCGTCGACGTCGCCGGCCAGGAGCCGCTGATAGAAACGTTCGTGCAGCGCGAGCGCCGGTGCGCTGCCGAGCATCACGTCGAGGAAGCGCAGGCTCGGGAAGTAGCGGCCCATCACCGCGAGACACACCGTCAGCGGTGTCGCGAGCAGCAGGCCGATCGGTCCCCACAGTGTCGTCCAGAAGATCGCCGCCAGAATGATCGCGACCGCGGAGATACTCGTGCTCGATCCGTAGAGCCACGGCTCGACGAAGTTGTTGCTGACGAGCTCGAGCACGAGCACGAGCCCGAGCGCCAACACGAACGTCGTCCAACCGGGGTCGACGGCAATGGCGAGCGACAACGGAAAGGCGGCCGAGAGCACCGGGCCGAGGTAAGGGATGAACCTCAAGAGCACGGCGAGCACGGCCCAGAGGGCCGCGTTCGGGATGCCGATGAAATAGAGGCCTACGCCGAACGGGATGCCGTACGTGACGTTCACGACGAGCTGCATCAGCAAATAGCGGCTGACGCGGTATCCGGCCTCGTCGAGCGCCTCGGTCGTGAGCTCGAGATTCGGTCCGAGCAGGCGGATCAGCCTGTTCCTGAGATCTTCCCGCTCGATCAGAATGAAGATCACGAGAACGACGACGAGACCCGCTTTGCCGATCGGCCCGAGCAGCGGGCCGAGCACCTCTCGCGCGACCTCGAACGCGGACGGCGGCGGCTCGCGGATCTCGACGACGGGAACCTCCGGCGTGCCGGCCGATTCCCTG
Source organism: uncultured Gammaproteobacteria bacterium (assembly GCA_964553875.1). Taxonomy (GTDB): domain Bacteria; phylum Pseudomonadota; class Gammaproteobacteria; order Steroidobacterales; family Rariloculaceae; genus ZC4RG20. The sequence goes on from CAZKNH010000011.1 coordinate 17,674, forward strand.
GCCTCGTCGGTTTCGACCTCGGCGCGCAACGCGCGGACCATCTCGGTGAGGCGGTCGATCAGTCCGCCTCGCGGCGACGCGTCGCGGAGATCGCGCAGCTTCTCGGCGATATTCTCCTGGTAGGACGGCAAATCACGGGCGACCTGCGTCGCCTGCGTGCCGACGAGAAGCCCGAACGCGCCGATGACGACGAAAGCGATCGACGCCGTCAAGATGACTGCGACGACGCGCGGCACGCGCGCACGCAGCAGGAACGTCACGATCGGCGACAACAGGAAGCTCAGCAGAATCGCGATCGCGAGCGGGATCAGCACGTCGCGGCCGACGTACAGCACGGCGACCACGAGCACGGCTCCGATGGCGCTCGTGAGCCAGCCGCGGCGGCGCCGCTCGCCATCGGCGTCCGCTGGCCCGTCCGCCGGGGACATGCGGCTCGAGTCCATCCTGCTTCCTCGGATCGGCTGCGGCCGTCGCGAATCGACACGCCAAGGCGAGCAAGTCGCATGCCACCATCCCGAGCGACGGCCGAGCCGCACCCGAGAGCAGCTCTAAAGCTGGTACTTCAGCGAGTAAGCCGCCTCGTCCTTGCAGCGGTGCCAGAAACCGCGGCGCTCCCAATCGGAGAGCTCGACCTCGACCGCATGCTGTGCGTCCGCGAGAAAAATCTCCTCGAGCCGCCGTGCGAGCGCGCGGTTCGGGATCCCTGCCGCAATCTCGTCGTTGATGCCGAGAGAGCGCTCGTCGAAGTTCGCCGAGCCGATCGAGCACCAGACGCCGTCGATCGTCATGACCTTCTGATGGAGCAGCGTCTGCTGGTACTCGAACAAGCGGACGCCGCGCTCGAGCAGCGCGCGAAAGTTCCGGTGGGCCGCGTGCTGCACCAACGGCAGATCGGACACCGTCGCCGCCGGAACCATGATCCGCACGTCGACGCCGCGCTCGACCGCAGCGCCGAGCGCTTCGATCGCGTTCTTGCCGGGCAGGAAGTACGGATTCTGGATGTAGATGCGGCGGCGCGCCATGCAGATGACGAGGTGGTAGAGGACGTTCATCGTCGGCGGCGACGAGCCCGACGGTTTGACGCCCGCGAAGTGCAGCGCGACGTCGCCCGCAGGCTCGAGCTTGGGGAACACGCCGTCGCCTACGAAGAGCTCGCCGGTCTCCTCGATCCAGTTCTCGCTGAATACGCCCTGCACGGCGTGCACGGCCGGCCCGCGCAGCCGGATCGAAATGTCGCGATACTGGCTCGCGTCCTCCGCGTCGCCGAGCCACGCGTCCTTCACGCAGTGCCCGCCGATGAATGCGACGCGGCCGTCGACGACGCAGACCTTACGGTGATCGCGCTCGTTGTGATGGCCGATCTGCTTGAGCCGCCCGTCGTGGAAGCGGCGCACGCGGCAGCGACCATCGACGAGCCGCCGCTCCTCGGCTTCGCTGAACCCCTTGCTGCCGAACGCATCGACGAGGAGACGCACCTCTACGCCCGCCCGCGCCCGCTCGATCATGATGTCGGCGAGGCGCCTCGACGCTTCGCCGTCCTCCCAGATGTACGTCTCGAAGTGAATGGAGCCGCGCGCGGCCCGCATCTCGTCGGCGACGGCATCGAAGTACGCGCCGTTCTCGATCAGCTCGACGGCGTTGCCTTCGATCAGCGAGCCGCGCGTGAGACCGACGAGGGACGGCAACAGCGCGTCGAGCTCCGCGTCGGTCCGAATGACGAAGCGCGGCTCGCGGTAACGGCGCTGGGACCAGATGACGAAGAGCAGGAACGCGATGACGACGAATAGCGCGGCAATGAGCACATCCGAACCTTCATCTTGGGCCTCCGGGCCCGCACGGCCGCGCCGAGCAACATCCGTGCCACTCGCGGTGTGCTCAAAGGATGTGCAGGCTCAGCCACTCCGCCGTTAGCGCCGGTTTCGGCTCGTTCTCGATCTCGATCGTGACGTCGAGCTTCATCAGTAGCTGTCCCGGCTTGCGCTCGACGACCTCGGCGAGCACCGCCGAGCCGCGAATCCGCTTGCCGACGCGCACGGGTGCTGGGAAGCGCACCTTGTCGAAGCCATAGTTCAGGAGCATCCGCGTGCCTTCGACCTTCGGCACGAAGTCGAAGCAGAGCGGCACGATCAGCGAGAGCGTCAAGAGCCCGTGGGCGATCGTGCCGCCGAATGGCGTCTCGGCCGCGGCGCGCACGGGATCGACGTGCACGAACTGATGGTCCTCCGTCACGTCCGCGAACGCGTCGACCCGGGCCTGGTCGATCGTCATCCACGCCGACGTGCCGAGCAGCCTGCCGATCAGCGTCTCGAGCTCCTGCCGGGAGATTGCGCGTCCCGCTTGCACGGCCATCGTGTGCCCTCCGTCGTCCTCGGAGACGTCATTATGCCGGCAGGACCGTGCCGTTTGCGTTTTTCCGCCCAGCGTGGCGGAATATGCGCCCCTCGGCCGGTCCCGCAGCCTCGCGGCGCGGCCGCTCCGACAAGGTCCATCCGTTCATCGATCGAGCTTCAGATGTCGCCGTCTCCTCGCATCGGTTTCGTCAGCCTAGGATGCCCGAAGGCGCTCGTCGATTCGGAGCGCATCCTGAGCCGGCTCCGCGCGGAAGGCTACGAGACGGCCGCCGACTACGCCGGTGCAGACGTCGTCGTCGTGAACACGTGCGGCTTTCTGGACAGCGCGCGCGAGGAATCGCTCGACGCGATCGGCGAGGCGCTCGCCGAGAACGGCCGCGTGATCGTGACGGGTTGTCTCGGCGTGCATGCGGACGTGATCCGCGCGCGCCACCCGAACGTGCTCGCGGTCACTGGGCCGCATCAGTACGAGGCCGTGATCGACGCGGTCCACGAGGCGTGCCCGCCGCCGCACGCGCCGTTCGCCGACCTGATCCCGCCGCAGGGCATCCGCCTGACGCCGCGGCACTACGCGTACGTGAAGATCTCCGAGGGCTGCAACCATCGCTGCAGCTTCTGCATCATCCCGAGCTTGAGGGGCCGGCTTGCGAGCCGCTCCGCCCCGGACGTGCTGACCGAGGCGGAGCGGCTCGTCCGCGCGGGCGTCCGCGAGCTCCTCGTGATCTCGCAAGACACGAGCGCGTACGGCGCGGACCTGAAGTTCCCGCCGTTCGAGTGGCGCGGAACGAGCGGCCGAACGCACATCACCGATCTCGCACGCGCGCTCGGCAGCCTCGGCGCATGGGTGAGGCTCCACTACGTGTACCCGTACCCGCACGTCGACGAGCTGATCCCGCTGATGGCCGAAGGCAAGATCCTTCCGTATCTCGACATTCCGTTCCAGCACGCGAGCCCGAAGATCCTGAAGGCCATGCGCCGCCCCGCCGCGGACGCGAAAACGCTCGAGCGCATACGGGCGTGGCGCGCGGCCGTCCCCGACCTCGTGCTCCGGTCGTCGTTCATCGTCGGCTTCCCCGGCGAGACCGAGGAGGATTTCGAGTACCTGCTCGAATGGCTCGACGAGGCGGAGCTCGACCGCGTCGGCTGCTTCCGCTACGAGCCGGTCGAAGGCGCGGCATCGAATGCGCTCGATGGTCAGGTGCCTGCGCCGGTCGTCGAAGAACGCTGGCACCGTTTCATGGCCGCTCAGCAGCAGATCAGCGCCCGACGCCTGGCACGGCTCGTCGGGCGAACGATCGACGTGATCGTGGATCGCGTCGAGCCCACGCAAATCGTAGCGCGCTCGCGCGGCGACGCGCCCGAGATCGACGGCAACGTCTTCCTGCCGCCCGGCACGAGGGTACGTCCCGGCGACATCGTCGCCGTCCAGGTCGAGGAAGCCGACGAGTACGATCTATGGGCCGTGCCCGCAGACGCGGAGGCGACCTCATGACTCTCGTCAAACCGTTCCGAGCGCTCCGTCCGAGACCGGAGCATGCGGCCGACGTCGTCGCGCCGCCCTACGATGTCGTCGATACCGACGAAGCGCGCGCCCTCGCGCGCGGGAAGCCCTACTCGTTCCTGCACGTTTCCCGCCCCGAGATCGATCTGCCGGAAGACACGGACCCGTACTCCGATCGTGTCTATGCGCAGGGCGCAGCGAACCTCGAGCGGCTCGTCGTGAATGGCGTGCTCGTTCGCGACGATGCGCCGTCGTTCTATGTCTATCGGATGCGCGTCGCCGATCACGTGCAGACGGGCGTCGCGTGCGTCGCGTCCGTCCGGGCATACGAGGAGAATCGCATCCGCAAGCACGAGCTCACGCGGCCGGACAAGGAAACCGATCGAGTCCGCAACATCGACGCGCTGAACGCACAGACCGGCCCCGTGCTCTGCGCGTATCGCGGCAACGAAAAGCTGCGTGCGCTCCTCGCCGACGCGGCGCGCGGCGCGCCGCTCCTCGATGTCGACGGTCCGCAGGACGTTCGCCACACGATCTGGCGCGTCGCGGATCCGACGGCCGTCGCGCGGCTCGAGCGCGAGCTCGACGCGCTCGGGCGCCTCTACATCGCCGACGGGCATCATCGCTCCGCGGCCGCGGCGCGCATCGCGCAGGCGCGCCGGAAGGGCATCGCGGCCTCGCCGGACGCGAGCCACGAGTACTTCCTGACCGTCGCGTTCCCGCACGACGAGATGCGCATCCTCGCGTACAACCGCGTAGTCGCCGACCTGAACGGCATGACGCCGCAGGCGTTCATCGAGCGCGTCGGCAGCGTGTTCGACGTGACGCCGGCACGCGCGGCCGTCGTGCCGGACGCGCCCGGCACCTTCGGCCTCTACGTCGGAGGCCGTTGGTACGAGCTCCATCTCCCGCGCGAGGCGTTGCCGGACGATCCCGTCGAACGTCTCGACGTGAGTCTGCTGCAGGACCGAATCAATGCGCCGCTGCTCGGCATCGACGATCCGCGGACGAACCCGCGCATCGCATTCGTCGGCGGCATTCGGGGCGTGCTCGAGCTCGAACGGCTCGTCGACGGCGGGCGCGCGGCGGCGGCTTTCTCGCTGCACCCGACGACGATGGAGCAGCTGATGGCCGTCGCCGACGCGGAACGGCTGATGCCGCCGAAGTCCACCTGGTTCGAGCCGAAGCTCGCCGACGGCCTGCTGTCGCACGTGCTCGATTGACGCGCGGCGCGACGAAGCCGCGAGGCGGCCGGTCCGCGGCGGCTTGGCTTCGAATTTGCATGACGCCTCGTCCAACCGATTGCGAGACCACATCATGTTGAAGTTTCTCGGCGGAACGATTGGCGTCATCTTCCTGATCGGGCTTCTCGTCGTCATCGGGATCCTTGCGCTGATCTTCTGACGTTCGCTCATCCGCGCTTGAGCACTCTGCCCTTGAGGCCCGCGCCGGCGGCGCAAACGTCGGCCGCGGGACGCACGCTACGAACCGGCCTGAAGATCGCCGTGAGCGTCGGCGTGCTCGCGCTCCTGTTCTCTCAGGTCGACTGGGCGCGAGCCGCTCCGCTCGTCCTCGGCGTCCATCCGTTCGCGATGATTGCGCTCGTCGCGATCTATTCCGCGGACCGCGTGCTGATGGCGCTCAAGTGGCATCAGTTGCTGCACGTGCTCGATACACGGCTCAAGCGCGTGTCCGCCGTCCGCGTCTATTACGAGAGCACGTTCGTAGGGTTCGCGATGCCGCTCGGCGGGCTCGGGCCCGATATCGTCCGCTACGTGCGGCTCAAGCGGCACGGTATCCCGTCGCACGTGACGCTCGTGTCGATCCTGATGGAGCGCTACATCGGGCTCGTCGCGACGCTGACCTTCGTCGCGATCGGCTTCGCTGCCCTTGCGGCGATCGCGCCCGAGCCGGCGCTCGCCCGCTTCGCGCAGGTCACCGCCGCGGGAGCGCTCGTCGGCGTGCTCGCCGCGGTTTCGTTGCTCGTTCCCGCCGTGCGCCGGATCGCCGCGCGGCTCCTCGCGACGAGCAGGCGCCTCGAGGCAGCGCTGCGCGAGCACACGGCAGCAGCGGGCGCATACACCGCCCGCGGCGGCGTGCTCGCCGTGAACTTCGGCCTGTCGCTGCTCGAGCAGACGACGCCCATCTGGTCGTACTGGGTCGGCTCCCGTGCGCTCGGCACGCCGCTGCCGCTCGCCGTATGCGTCGCGGTCGCGCCCGTCGTCATCGTCGTCACGCGGCTGCCGATCTCGTATGGCGGTCTCGGCCTGCGAGAAGGCAGCGCCGCGGCGCTGCTCGTCGCGCTCGGCTACGACTACTCCGAATCGCTCGTGCTGCTGATGCTCTTGTTCGTCGCGTTCTTCGTGTCGTTGCTGCCCGGTGCCGTGGTCTTCAAGCGCAGCCCGCCGAGCGTCTGACGGAAAATCGCGTCAGACACCTTCCCTCGACATTCGACCACCTTCCCGAAGGAAAAAGGTGTCTGACACGATTTTTATGCGGGATCAGGCTTCGTGGCCGTCGGGAACGGCGTTCGCCCCTCTTGCAGGCGGCTCGGACAAGAGCGGCAGGATCAGCCGCCAATACCAGTCGAGCACGCGGCTCAAGCCTCTTATCGCCGTCGTCGCGACCTCTCGCCCGCCGGAATGCTCGGGCCGCACGTAGAGCTCGCCGGAGAAGAGCACCTCTCGATCCGGAACGGTCCGCAAAGCCTGCACCTCTCGCCTCCGGCGCAGCATGCCCGGGAGCCCCATGAGCGCGTCGAGCGTCCCCTGCAGATAGAGATGCGGCAAGCCCTTCAGCGTAAGGAACAGCGCCTGGGTCAACTCGTACAGCACGAGCGCCGGCACGATCAGGAGCAGGGTACGGGCCTCGTAGTGCGTCAGCATGAAGCGCCACCGGTTGCACACCTGCCCCCGCGCGCGGTAGCTGCGCGAAGCGTCGAATGGCTTGTAGTGATGCAGGCAGACGGCGCTCGGCACGTAGAGGCTCTTGAAGCCCGCGAGCAGAAGGCGCTGATGAACTTCGACATCGTCGCCCCATGCAAGCCGGTACGCCTCGTCGTACGGCCCGACGCGCGCGAGCTTCGTCATGTCGTAGAGCGCGATGCCTCCGGCGACTCTCGGCCTCGGCTCGGTGTTGCCGTCGAACGGCATGTGACGATCGGGCGCGATCGTCGCGCCGATGTAATGGATGCTGCCGCCGGCCATGTAAACCGTGTCCGGGTCCTGTGCGTACATCATCCGCGGGATGCATATTGCGACGCGCGGGTCGGACTCCATCGCGGCGAGCAACTCGGCGAAGCACGTCGGGTGGAACTGCACGTCGTTGTCGGCCACGAGGACCTTGTCCGTCTCGGCCTTCATCAAACCGATATTGCGGAGCCTGTTGACGTTCTTCGTGTTGCGCCCTTCCCGATGCACGACGACGCTCGGAAAACGCGCCGCTATCAAGTCCGGACTGCCGTCGGTCGATCCGTCGTCGACCACGATCACCCTCGGCCTCACGCCCTGCTGTGCGAAGATCGACTCGAGCGTATCGAGCACCGTCGCGGCACCGTTGTAGTTCACGACTACGACCGTAACCTCCCTCGGCGCCCCCCCGAGTTGCCGATCGACGACGCTTTGCGCGTCGCGTTGGTCATCGAAAGACTGCATCGTCGTTCTCGTAAATGCTTTTGGGCCGAAAAGATGCAAGGGACATGCCACGCTGGCCCGAAACTTGAATAATGTGGGAACGCGCTGGCAAGGAACGCGTGGCGCGAAGCGTTCGGGGAGACCTGACTTGACCATGAAAGTTCTCGTGACCGGCGCAACGGGCTTCATCGGTCAGGCGCTGACGAGGAAGCTGCTCGAGCGCGGCGAAAGCGTCGTGGTGCTCGTGCGAGACGAGGAGAAGTTCGCTGCGCTCGGTCTCGACGTCGACTCGGTCGTCCGCGGCGATATCACCGATCTCGCGGCGGTCGAGCGTGCGACTCGGGGCGTCTCGATCGTCTACGCGATCGCCGGGACCTTTCGGGAGCCGGGCCTGTCGGACGAGCGCTATCGGAAGGTCAACGTCGAGTCGGTCCGCACCATGCACGAGGCCGCGAAACGCAACGGCGTGAAACGCATCGTTCATTGCAGCACGTGCGGGATCCACGGGAGCATCGATGGAACGCCCGCCGACGAGACTCATCCGGTGCGTCCGGTCGGCATCTACGAGCAGACGAAGGCCGACGGCGAGCGGCTCGCCCTCGAGCTCGGGGCCGAGAACGGCATCGAGGTGACGGCGCTAAGGCCGACGCCGGTGTATGGTCCCGGCGACACCCGCCTGCTGAAGCTGTTCAAGCTCGCGAGCCGGCGGCCGATCGTGATGATCGGTGACGGCACGCCGGGCTATCACCTCGTCTACATCGAGGATCTGACGGATGCGTTCATCCTCGCAGGGACGTCACCCGCCGCGAACGGGGAGGCCTTCCTGATCGGCGGACCGGAGATCCCGTCGCTGAACGACATTCTGCACACGCTCGCGTCGATGAACGGCCACGGCGACGTCGGTAACGTGATACGGATCCCGGCGAAACCGGTCTGGCTCGCCGGCTGGCTGTGCGAGGCGATGTGCCGGCCGCTCGGCGTCGATCCGCCGCTTCACCGGCGGCGCGTCGAGTTCTTCATGAACAACCGCGCGTACAACATCGAGAAGGCGAAGACCGTGCTCGGCTACTCCCCGAAAGTCGGCATCGAGGACGGGCTGCGGCGCACGGCCGAGTGGTATCGCGTGCAGGGATTGCTGTAGCGGCGGCGGGTCGGGCGCCGCGTCCGCCCCGGATTCACCTCCGTGGCAGGCAGCGATCGCGCGTCCATGGCGTCCACGCTCCCCGAGACGCGGCTCGACGATATACCCCACGACCGCGATGAGTCGGGATCAGAACGAGAACGTCACGCTCGCCTGATACCTCCGTCCGAACACGTCGAAATTGTTGCCGACGAGCTGCTGGCCGCCGCGCTGATTTTGAGTCGGGATGATCGGCGGATCGCGGTCGAACACGTTGTTGATGTGGAAGTTTGCGGTCCAGTTTCCTCCGCCGGCCGTGGTTCCCGAATACGAGAAGATCAGGTTCCACACGGTCTGCGACGAGATCGTGTTGTCGTCGACGTCGACGCCTTCGACCCAGAGCACGTCGTTCAGCGTGCTGTCGAAGTAGCGGCCGACCGCGCGCACGCCGAAGTTCCCGACGCTGTAGCCCACCGTCGCGGTAGCGTTCCACTCCGGGCTCGCCTGGCTGCCGACGTCGTCGCGATAGACCGTCGTCGTGACCGAGTTCTCCCTGAGGTAGCCGGCAAACAGCCGGAAGAACAGTGACTCGGGCGCCGAAGCGAAAAAGTCAGGCTCCCGCTGGTAACGCATCTCGATGTCGACGCCCGACGTGAGCGCCGCGGCGACGTTCAAATTGACGTTGAACACGCGCTCGACGCGGCCGGTGATCGGGCTGCGCGTGATCAGCGTGCAAAGGCTTTGATCGCCGGCCATGCACTCGTCGATGATGCGCTGCGCGCCCAGCGATCCGACTCGCCCCTCGACGTCGATCTCGTAGTAGTCCGCGGCGAGCTGGAACCCGTCGATCCAGTCGGCGAACGTCGGCGTGTAGACGAAGCCGGCCGTGAACGTATCCGCCTCCTCCGGCCGGAGATTCGGGTTGCCGCCGCTCAACGCGGTGATCGTGTACGACGTGCCGTCGACCGGATCGACGATGTTCGCGCCGCCGCCGCCGGCCTCGAACTGCTCGCCGAACGTCGGCTCGCGCACGTCGCGGGACCGCGTCGCACGGAAGCGCAGGTCGCGGAAGAGCTGCACTTCCGCGCCGACCTTCCAGCTGTCGATCTCGCCGCTCGCCGAGTAATCGGAGCGGCGGAACGCAAAGTTCGTGTCGAGGCGCCGGCTCGAGCTCTGCGAGGCCCAGACCGGCACGTTCACCTCGCCGAACCATTCCCAGACGTCGAACTCGCCGGTCGCCCAGCTCGTCGACGAGAACAGGAACAGCGAGCGGTTACCGCCGGTGATACCGGGCGACATGCCGCGAATGCCGAGCTCCGGCGCGTTCGCCGGGGAGCGCTCCGCCTCGAACGGCGCCGCGTACTGGTCGAACCATTCCTCGCGCCACGTGAGGCCCGCCGCGAACGATACCGGCCCCGCTCCCCAGCCTCGATGCGCCTCGCCCGTCAAGAGCACCTCGGCGAAATCCTGCGTGAGGACGCGCGTGCCGTGCTTGTCGCCGACGACGTAGTCGGCGGCCGCCTGCGACACGTTGCCGTGCCCGAAGATGTTGAGCGGCTGGCAGTCGCGGATCGCGTTGTCGTCCCAGATCGGCGAGTCGACGGTCCGAACGCCGTCAGGGAACTCCGTGATGCGAGTCGTCGCGACGAGCCGGCCCTCCATCGACGCCGCGAGCTGCTCGGGCGTCGGATTGTAGCGCTGCACGTTGCAGATGATCGCGCCCGTCTCAGGATCCCGAACGGCATCCATCGCCATGTACCAGCGATCGATGCGGACGATGTTGTGCGCCGCCGTCGTCAGCTTCGAGTCGCCGCGCTGGAAGCTCGCACGCAGGTCCCAGCCGTTGCGGAAGACGTGATCGATGCCGATCGTCGCCGAGAACAGACGGCTGATGTTTTCGTCGCTGCGGTTGTCGTAGAAATTACGGATCCCGGATCCGCGCAGCTGGCCGATCTTGTGCAGCTCGATCGACTCGAGACCTTCCGCGATCATCGCCTGGCGAAGGGGCTCGGGCATGAACGCGTTATCGACGTAGATCGTCGCGTAATACTGCTGACCCATCTCCGGGTTGCCGCGGCGACCATGCGTGTTCGATTCCGTGCGGCCGAGCATGATCTGCCCGAACACCGAGGTCGAATCGCTCAAATCGTATTTCAGCGCGCCGAATATCGATCTCTGCACGACCTCGGCGCCGAGCGGCCCGCCGTCGAACGCGGCCTCCGCGATCGCCGCCTCCGGGCCGCCCGCCTGCATCCCGTTCGCACCGGGCCCGGTGCGGGCCGGGATGTCGCCTTGGATGAACGGCCGCACGTCGCGCCCGTCCTCGGTGAACGTGTAGCCGTCGAGCGAGAACCCGGGCGCCCTGATGATGCCCGCCGGATTCTGCGTCGCGGAGTGCACGTGCGGCCGCGTGATCCGCTGTGGATGGGTGCCCGGCGGATCGGCCGGATTCCACTCGGGATTGATGACCCAACCCATGCTCTGCCAATTCCGCAGCTCGCGGGGATCGCGATAGATCTGATCGATCTGCCGCGCCTCGACCGAGCCGATCACGTGCAGCCGATCGGTGAGCCGATGGCCGCCGGCGACCGAGATGCTCCAGTTCTCGCCGTCCCCCATCTCGGTGACGCCGGTCGACCCGCGAAGCTCGAGGCCCTCGAACTCGCGGTCGAGAACGAAGTTCACGACGCCCGCGAGCGCGTCCGCGCCGTACGCGGCGGACGCTCCGCCGGTCACGACCTCGATGCTGCGGATCAGCGCCGTCGGGAAGTTGTCGACGTTCACGCTGCTCGCCCTGTCCGCGGGCACGATCCGCGACCCGTCGAAGAGCACGAGCGTGCGCTGCTTGCCCATGTTGCGCAGGTTGAGGTAGCTGCCCGCGGCATCGCCGAACAGCGTCGCACCGCCGCGCTGCGCCGTTTGCGTGTTCAGGAACTGAGGGAGATTGTCGAGCTGCTCGGAGAGCGTCGACGAAGGATCGAAATCGCGGATCTCGTCCGGTCTCACTGCCGTGACCGGGACGGGCGTCACCATCCCGTCCGTGTCCCGGATGCGCGTTCCGGTCACGAGCACTTCCTCGACGGCCTGTTGAGCCTGCGATGAACCCGAGCCGACTGCGGCGAGAACCGCCAATGTCAGCACATGAGGCCGGAATCCGTATCCGGTTCTTGTCATTTGAGCTCCCCCTGTCTCCTTGAGAAAGAATCGGCGGCGGTATTTTGTCCGCTGCTCGCATGCGTGAGAAGTGTCTCCTCACGCGACGTTCGCCCGGCTCGCGAACCTCCCTGTGCCCGCCTCGTTACCGAAGCACGCACAATATCGCGTTTGCCTCCCCAGGCCGCCTTCCCGCAATCATTGACGCGCAAGCGCGGAAACGGGCTGCCACCGATCGCCCGCGGCAACCGCCTGCCGCTGCCGCGACGCGCGTCGCTCCTGTCTCAACGCATGCGCCCGCCGCGCGACGACGCCCGCGTAGAACATAAACGGATAGATGAACTCCTGATCGATCAGAATCGGCCTGTAGAACATGCACATCGCCGCGATCATCACGATCGGCGCCCAGACCTGCCCGAGCATCGCGTCCCCGCCTTCGCCTCGCGCGAGCAGGACGGCATCGCGGAATATCGCGTAGAAGAGCCATCCGTAGAGCACGAGCCCCATATAGCCCATGTTCCACAGCAGCATCGAGATCTGCGTGAACGCGACCTTGTAGGCGTCGTAATAGTGCGCGTACTCGCCTTCGAACCCCGCCAAGCGCGAGGACGATACGTTACCGATTCCGAGCCCGAACACCGCCCGCATCGGTGTCTCGGAAATTTCGCGCATCGCGATCTGCACGCTGTCGACGCGGCCGACTCTCTGATCCCCTTCCAGCGAGCCCTTGTAGACGTAGTCGAGAACGCGGCCCTCGAGCCAGAACTGCTGCAGCGACGCGTCCGGGTTCCGATGCTGAATCATCGCGTTGTAGACGACGACGAACACGGTGCCGGTCACCGCGAAGACCGCAACGAGCGGCAGCAGCCGCCGGAACGGCCTCTCGTTCTTCCGGATGAACACGAGCGGCGCGAGCATCGCGATCGGCAGCATCACGAACGTCGCCTTGGTCTCGTTCAGCGTCGTCGGTACGAGCATGAACGCGGTCAGCACGACCAAAGGCATCAGCGCGAGGCGTCTGCGGAGGTACATGACGGTCAGCACCGTCACGCCTGAGATCATCACGACGCTCAGCGTTCCCGAGTTGCTCGTCGTGCCGATCACGACGTCGCCCGTATGCATCTTGTGCGCGAACTCGAAGAAGCGCTGATGGAACGATATCGGCACCTGGATCGCCAGCAGCAGGCCCACGATCACGAGCTGCGCCTTGAGCTGTCTGCTCGTGAAGGGGTACGCGGCACCGAGCAGCAGGAACGGCAGCATCGGCACGTAATCGCGCAGCCCCGACACGACGGCGCCTGCCGGCACGCGCTGCGCGACGACACCCACCGCCATCGTGAGCGCGAGCAGCCCGATGAATACCAGGTAACGCACGTCGAGCGAAAGCCGCCTGCCGACGATGAGCCTCGAGAGCACGGCCAAGAGCGCGATGCCGGCGAGAAGCTCCGGGATCACGATGAGGTACGCTGGTAGAACCTGCAACGTCCTCGCGAAGTAAGACGCGAGGAAGCAGGAGACGATCATCGCGATGACGAGGATGTTCACCGTCTTTCGAGCGCCTCGAACAGATCGTCGTAGAGCGCGAGGAGCTTCGGCGCCTGGTGGTCCCAGCCGAGCTCGTCCTCGATGCGGAGCCTGCCGATCGCCCCCATTTCCGCTCGCCGCACGGGGTCGTCGAGCAGCTCGAGAATCTTCTCGGCGAAGTCGACAGGGTCGTTCGGCCGCGCGTACAACGAAGCGTCCTGCGCGGACACACGTCCTTCGGTCATGTCGAACTGGACGATCGGCTTGCCGAGCGCCATGTACTCGAGGACCTTGTTCATCGTCGACTTGTCGTTCATCTCATTGACGACATCGGGATTCACGCACACGTCCGCGGTATTCAGCACCTCGAGCATCTCGTCGTCCGTGAGGCGGCCGGTCATCGTCACGTATTCGTCGAGCGCGAGGTCGGTGCAGAGCTGACGCAGCTTCTCGAGCTCGGTCCCCCCGCCGACGAGGGTGAAATGCACGTCGCGCCGCCCCTTTTCGTGCACGATATGCCGCGCTGCGGCGAGCAGCAGGTCCACGCCCTCCTGCTTGCCGATCACTCCGACGTAGCCGACGAGGTATTTCTTGCCGAACCGCCACTTGGGCTCTGGTGCGAGCCTTCGCATGCGCTTCAGCGACGGCCCGCTCCGCACGACGGCGACGTCCGTCGGAGCCTTGCGTCCCCGCTCGATCGCGATGCGACGATACGACTCGTTGGTCGCGATGGCGCGGTCCGCTGTCCTGTACGTCAGCCGCTCGAGCCAGCACAGCGTTCGATACCAGAAGCCCCGCTTGTTGAACTTCGCCTCGTAGAGCTCGGGGTTGATGTCGTGGTGATCGAACACGAAGCGTTTGCCGAGCAGCTTGAACGGCAGCGCGACGAGGAAGATGAGGTCGGGCGGGTTACACGCATGGATCACGTCGAACCCGCGCGTCACGGCAATGCGGACCGCGAGCACGAACTCCCAGAAGAGCGCGGTAACGTACTCGACGGCATATCCCAGCGCTCCGTCCGCCTCGATCGGCAACGGATGCCGGTAGACGTGCACGCCGTTCAGAAACTCGTAGGACGCCGTGTATCCGTCCCGCTTCGGCGAGATGATCGAGACCTCGTAGCCGGCCGCCTGCAACGTCGTGGCTTCCTGCCAGACCCTGCGGTCGAACGGGACCGGCAGGTTCTCGACGATGATCAGTACCCGCCTGGGCCGTTTCGCCTCACCAGCATATGCCCTGATAGGCCGGTCGTTCTCGTAAAGCATTGTCGACTCGCACGAGGTCCAGGATGACCGTGTCGCGGGGCACGTTCCGCAGGATGCTCGAGAATTCCGGCTCGGCGGTGCCGACGACGACGATATCCGACCGCTCGAGGAGTCGACACGGATCGTCGACCATGAGCCTCTCGATATGCGGAATGTGCTCGAGAATGTAGTCCCGGTTCGCCCCGATCAGCTTCGCGAGGCTGACGTTCCGGTCGTAGATCGAAAGCTCGTAGCCCTTGCCGATCAAGAGCTCGATCAGGCCGACGAGCGGGCTCTCCCTGAGATCGTCCGTCCCCGCCTTGAAGCTCATGCCGAGCACGCCGACCCGGCGCCGCCCGTAGGCCTTCAACAGGTCGAAGGCACGGCGGACTTGCAGCTCGTTGCTCGAGAGGATCGACGAGAGCACGGGCGTATCGACGTCGTTGCTCCTCGCGTAATGCGTGAGTGCTCGAACGTCCTTCGGCAGGCACGACCCGCCGAACGCGAAGCCCGGCTTCAGATAGCACGGCGAAAGGTTGAGCTTCGTGTCGCGGCAGAAGATGTCCATCACCGCGTGGCTGTCGACGCCGGCGGTCTTGCAGATGTTGCCGATCTCGTTCGCGAACACCACCTTGAGCGCATGCCACGCGTTGTCCACGTACTTGACCATCTCCGCCGTGCCGATGTCCGTGCGAAAGAGCGGCGCCGGCAGATGCTCGTAGAGCGATGCAAGAACATCGCCGCTCCTCGTGTCGAGCTCTCCGATCACGGTCTTCGGCGGATCGTCGAAGTCGTGCACGGCGCTGCCCTCGCGCAGAAACTCGGGGTTGAAGCAGACACCGAAGTCCACGCCCGCTCGCTTGCCGGAAGCCCGTTCGAGCGTGGGAATCACGAGGTTCGTCATCGAACCCGGGAGCATCGTGCTGCGGACGGTGACGAGGTGCCAGCCGTCGACTCGAGCCAGCGCGGAGCCGATGTCCCGACAGACGCGCTCGACGAACGAAAGGTTCAGGCTGCCGTTGCCGTTGCCCGGCGTGCCGACGCAAACGAGCGACATGTCGGTGGACATGACCGCTTCGGCCGCGTCCGTCGTAGCGCGCAATCGGCCCTCGCTCACGGCGGCTTTCAAGAGCCCGTCAAGCCCCTTCTCGACGATCGGGCTCGCACCGTCGTTGACCAGCGTCACTTTCGTGGGGTTCGTGTCCACGCCGACGACGTCGTGACCGTTGCGCGCAAGACACGCCGCCGATACGACGCCGACGTATCCCAATCCGAATACCGAAATTCTCATTCGAATCCTTCACCCTCCCTGGATGAGGCCGGCGCACCTCGTATCGCCGCGCAGTTGCCGCCCCCCGACGCACCGTGTAAGGATGAAACGGTGCTGCAAGAAGAACGCCACGAACGACTTGTTTGCTTTCTGATGGGCACGGCCGATCCCGGCCGTCACCGATGACCCAGGTGTACAGCAAACAGCGTGCCAGGCGCGCCGTATTCCACACGTTGCTGCTGCGCCCTCCCGGGCAGATCGCGAGCTTCGTCGGCTACGTGCTCCTGGTGCGGCTGCTATCCGAGGCCGAGTTCGGCGTCTACAACCTGTTCTATGCGCTGCTGCCTCTGCTCGCCGCGGTGGCATCGTTCGGGCTCGAGCACACCCTGCGGCGATATCAGCCCGAGTATCTGAAGCGCGGCGAGAACCGCGTCGCGGATCGGCTCGTGCGCCGCATCGGCTTGATCCGGCTCGGGAGCAATGCCGTCGTGCTCGCCCTGCTCTTCGTCACGTGGCCGAGCGTGGCCCCGCTTTTCGACATCGAGGGCTATCGGTCGGTCTTCGTGATCTTCGCGGGCCTCGCCCTTGCCCACTTCCAGTGCTCGATACTGACGATCGCCCTTTCGTCCCACCTGCTGCAGCAGCACAGCCTCGGGATGCAGGTCCTCTTCGCGATGTCGAAGGCGGTGCTCTATGCGGCGGCGGGCTACGGATGGGGTATCGACCTCGTGACCGTCTTCCTGATCGACCTTGCCGCTTATCTGCTCCTCTATGCAGGACTCAAGTATCTCTATGCGACGAGGACGGACAGGCAGAGCGGCACGCTCGACACGCTGCCGCGGGACGACAGAAGACGCATTTTCAAATATGGAATGTTTTACAATTTTAACGATGCGGGCACGTTGCCGCTGCGTACGCGGACCGACAATTTCTTCATTGCCGCCTACCTCGATCCGGTCGCCGTCGGCGCCTATTCCTTCTGCACCCAGCTCGGCCAGACGATCTATCGGGCGACGCCGTTGAAGCTTCTCGAGTCGGTCGTTCGTCCGCTGTTCTTCTCGCTCGATTACCACCGGAACGTCGAGCGCGTGCAGACCTACTTTTCGCTGCTCGTGACGTTCGGCTTCGTCGTGATGATGCCGATCTTCCTGTTCGTTGCGTGCTGGAACCGTGAGATCGTGCAAGTTGTCTTCGCCGGAAAGTTCCTGGAATACGCACCGCTTTTGACGATCGTGTTCTTCTTCGCCGCGGCGAACTCGCTCGACGTTCCGGTCACGCTCGTCGCGCAACTCAAAGAGAAGGCGCACGTGATCCTCGCGAGCCGCATCTTCAGTCTCTACAATGTCGCCGCGCTGGTGGTGCTGATCCCGCGGATGGGCATCGCCGGCGCGATGCTCGCTTCGGGCTCCGCGCATCTGATGAAGCACGTTTTCATCTGGTGGTTCGTCCGCGACCTCGCCGTGTGGAAAGGCGCCGGACGCTTCCTCGGCCGAACGGCGCTCGCGTGGACGCCGTTCGTCGCGCTTTCGCTTGCCGGGCGCGAGCTGTTGCCGCTCGAGCCGTTCGCTCTGCTCACGCTCGGCGTGGCGCTCTGGAGCGTCGCGTTCGCGCTGTACATGCGGCACTTCGCGCTGACGGACGAGCAGCGCAGGCTCGTCGCGACGCTTTTCCCCGGCAAGGAAACGCGCTTCCTGCGCGCGTTCGGAGTCGTGCATTGACGTCGACCGCTCCGAGTCCGACGCCGCGAGCGGCGGGCATGCACAGGACGGTGCCTGCCCCTCGTCCGAACGTCGCGACGCTGTGCAACCCGTGATCCGAGCGGTGCGCATCCTGATCGTCAATCGCCACATCGACCAGATCGCCGGCGGCAGCGAGACGCAATGCCACGAGATCGCGAGCGGGCTCGCCGCTCGGGGACACGACGTCGTTTACGCGGTCTGCGACCCGGGCCCGGTGCAGCGCGAGCACCCGTACGAAATCCTTCCGCTCTACGGGCGCTTCCGCGCCGCGTTCAGACGCGCGCTGCACGACGTGCGGCCAGACGTCGTCTACTGGCGCTTCAACAAGCGTCATCTGCTCCGCAGCGTGCTCGACGCGCACCGAGCCGGTGCACGGTTCGTCTTCGCCGTGTCGCATGTCAACGACCTGCGCCCAGCCGCCGCGAAACCGTTCTATGGGGCGAGCCTGAACGCCGCGCGACGGGCCGCTCGCGCGCTCGGACGGGCGAGGATCGCCGCGTCGAGCGCCGTGAATCATCTGGGGCTCCGCCTCGTCGACGGCATCGTCTACCAGCATCCGGGGCAGCGTCGGCCCGGCGCGAACGGCAAGCACGCCGTCATCTTCAACTCGGCGCGACGTGCGCGGCGCGTGGACGACGGCGCCGACGGGAACGGACCGTCCCGCGAGCCGGCGGGCACCGGAGCGCACGTCTCGGCGCCCCCCTACGTGCTCTGGGCTTCGAATCTCAAGAAGAGCAAGAATCCGGAGGACTTCGTGCGCCTCGCGTCCGACCTCGAGCATACGGGCGTCGAGTTCCGCATGGCCGGACGGATCCAGGACCCGGCATACCGCAGCCTGCTCGATGCGAAGGATCTGCCCCGAAACTTTCGCTACGTCGGCCACCTGCCCCACGACGCGCTCGACGCGCTGATGAGCGGGTGCCTGCTGCTCGTGCACACGTGCGACCCGGAGGGCTTTCCGAACGTGTTCATGGAGGCGTGGAGCTGCGGCAAGCCCGTTGCGAGCCTGCGGTTCGATCCAGGCGCGATGCTCGCGACGCACGGCATCGGCGTCTGCGCGCACGGCGACTACCGTGCCTTCAAGGCGCACGTCGAGCGGCTGATCGCGGACGAAGCGCTGCGCAACGAGATCGGGCGGCGCGCGCTCGCGTTCGTCGGCGAGCATTGCGACCGGGACCGGAACGTCGCGAAGCTCGAAGCCTTTTTCGGCGACGTGCTCGCCGCACCGCGTCGATGAGGATCGGCGACACGGCCTCTCCGATCTCGGGCGCTCGGGCCGCGGCGGACGCGCCGCCCGTGCTGATCCTGACGCCCGACCTGCGCGGCAACGTCGGCGGCGTCGCGAACTACTACAACGTCCTGCGGCTCCACGAGATCGCGAACGTCGAGTACTTCTACGTGAACCGGGCGGCGCCCGAGCCTCCGCTCGCTCGCGTCGCCCGGCTCGCATCGAACTACGTGCGCTTCGTCGCGAAGCTCTTGCGCCGCGATTACGGGCTGCTCCACTTCAACCCTTCTCTGAACGCGAAGTCGTTCTTCCGCGACGGCGTCTTTCTGTTGCTCGCCCGGCTGTCACGCGCGCCGCGGCTGATCTTCTTCAGAGGCTGGGAGGAGCCGTTCGCGGAGAAGATCACGCGGCACGCAGGGCTGCGGGCGTTCTTCCGGCTCGCATACGGCACGGGCGCGGACTACGTCGTGCTCGGCCGGCGTTTCGAGGAGGGTCTCCGCCGCCTCGGGATTCGAAGCGGCCGCGTGTTCATCGAAACGACGGTCGCCGACGCCCGCCCCACGGTCGATCCGCCTGGAGACCTGCCGAAAGCCCGGGCGCGCACGGGCCGCGACGCACCGACAGGACGCGCGACGGCGCTCTTCATGTCGAGGCTCCTCGTCGCGAAGGGCGCGCTGATCGCGATAGACGCGGTGCGTCGTTATCGCGAGCGCCGGCCGGCGGAGTTGCCGTCGCTCGAGCTCTGGATCGCGGGCGCGGGCGACGACGAGGCCGAGATCAGAGCGTACGTCGAGCGCACCGGCGCGAGTTTCGTCACGTTCCTCGGCCACGTTACCGGGGACGCGAAGTGGCGGGCGCTCGAGGACGCGGACGTCTTCCTGTTCCCGACGTGCTATCCGGAGGGGCTGTCGAACGCCGTGCTGGAAGCGATGCTGCACGGGCTGCCGATCGTCACACGGCCCGAGGGCGCGCTCGGCGAGGTTCTCGTCGACGGCGTGCACGGCGTCGTGTCGACGAGCACGGATCCGGACCATTTCGCGGAGCGCCTTCTGGCGCTTTTCGCCGATCCGAATGCCTATCGCCGGATTTCCGCCGGCAACCGCGACGAGGCCGAGCAGCGCTTCACGCGCGAGCGCGTGGCGGCGCGACTGCTCGAAATATACGCTACGGTACGACGGGAGCGGCATTCCTCCTGAGCGCGCCCGCGACACCAGGACCGTCGCAATCTGGGTACAGTTGCCCGCTCGAGGATCGGCGGGTAAGGTGGCCCGGCCGATGGGGGCAGACGCGTCGTAGAGGACGCACGCGCTCACGGCGCAGCGTCCGAGTCGGTTCGGACGTTCGCGTCGCGGTTCGCGGCTCGGAATGCTCGCCGGCGCCGACCGGCACGAGCGCACTTCTCACTCGATCTCACCGGGTCTGCCGCTCTCTATTTCGCCTCGACGACCGCGCTGATACGGAGAATCCCGTGATTCCGAAGCGAATGACGTCTTGTTTTCTCGTGCTGCCGCTGCTGCTCGTGTCCACGCTCGGCTGGGCGGCAAGCTACTATGTCGCACCGCACGGAGACGACTCGAACGCCGGCACTTCGCCGACGGCGCCGTGGCGCTCGATCGCCAAAGCGAACGCGACGGTCGCTCCCGGCGACACCGTGCATCTCCTCGGCGGACGATATGTCGACGATCCGATCCGGCCCGCGAAGTCGGGCACGGCCGAGGCGCCGATCCGCTACGTCGCGTTCGAAGGCCAGCCGGTGCTCACGTCGGACAAGGTACGCGGGCTCAAGGTCGCGATCGATTTGTCGAAGCGCTCCCACATCGTCGTCGAGGGCATCCACGTCGACGGCGTCAAGCCCAATCCGCAGGCCCGGGTGCAGCACTTCGTCGAGATATTCGGCGGCAGCTACAACACGATCCGCGACTGCACGTTCCGGTTCGCACACGGCTATTACGGCATCCAGCTCGACGACGGTGCTCACCACAACAAGATTCTGAACAACATCGTCGACGTCGTCGGCATCTACGACGACGGCACCGGTCAGGACTGGGGCGACTCGATCCAGATCCACGACGCCGAGCACAACCTGCTCCAGGGCAACACGGTCTCGCGCGGCGCGCACAACGTTCTGCAGGTCAAAGGCCGCTACAACGTGATCCGCATGAACACGTTCGAGAACGACTGGAGCGAGCTCCTCGGCAAGGGCAAGGGCGGAAGGAACCTTTCCCTGATGGGGGCGTACAACCTGTTCGAACGCAACATCGTGCGCAAAGCGGCCCAGTCGACGGATCAGGACGAGAACGCCGGCAAGAAAACGGAAGGCCTCGGCAACATCGTGCGCCGCAACTTCATCTACGCCAACAACGGCGAGGGAATCACGTCGCAGAGCCGCGGAGGATCGAAGACGGCGGAAGCCAACCACATCTACCACAACACGATCTACTCGAACACCGGCCCGGCGTGGAGCCTGATCTTCTACAAGGGCGGCCACGGCGTGACGAGGAACGTGTTCAAGAACAACATCGTGTACGCGAACGCCGATACGGCGATTCGCTTCGATCTCGACTTGAACCCGACCGGTCTGGTCGGAGAGTCGCTGGTCGAAGGGAACCTGATCCACGGGAACGGCTCGGGCAGCAGCCTGTTCTCGATCGACGGGAAGGGGATCCTCCCGCTCGAGGAAGCGCAGCAGAGCTTCGCGGCGAACTTCAAGAACAACATCGCGGCGGCTCCGAGATTCGTCTCGCCGTCGCCGGAGAAGCCGGAAGACTTCACACTCGCCCCCGGCAGCCGAGGCATCGACGAAGGCGTGCCGCTCACGTTCACGCGCGAGGCGGGGTCCGGGACGACGATCCGCGTGCAGGACGCCGGCTACTTCTCCGACGGCTTCTCGATCGTGCCGGGCGACCGGATTCAGATCGGGAACGGCCCGGCCGTCCAGATCGTGCGCGTGGACTACGCGGCGAACACGCTCACCGTGTCGAAGCCCGTCCAGTGGCCGGCCAACGCGCCCGTCTCGCTCGAGTTCCGCGGCGCGGCGCCCGACATCGGCGCCGTCGAGGCGGGCATGAGCGCCGGCGCGCGGCGGCCGAAACCGCCGGGGGGCTTGAGCTCTCGCGTCGCGAGGTGAAACGGCCGCCAAGCCGCAGCTGCAGCTCGTCCGGCATGGAGCTTGCAGGCGCTCCTGCAACGAAGAAGAACCACGGGGCAATGGACAACCCTCGACCCGAAAAGTCCGATGGGAAGGACATTGCCCCGCTGGCAATAACACCAAGGAAAAATGATGCCTGCAGCACGGCGACTGATCGGCGCGTTCAAGACGCGCGTCATGCTCCGTTCTCGCGAAGCCAAGGTCCGGCACTTTCATAGCCTCTTTCGTCCCGGCATGACGGTCCTCGACGTCGGCGTGACGGCGAAGGACGATCCGAAGGGCACAGGCCCGAAGAACTGGCTGCTGAAGACCTACCCGTACGCGCCGGAAACGTACACGGGACTCGGCGTGCACGATCTCGGCGCGCTGCAGCAGGCGTATCCGCGGATGAGATTCGTCCGTTACGACGGACGTGTGATGCCGTTCGAAGACGGCGAATTCGACTGGGTGTTCTCGAACGCCGTGATCGAGCACGTCGGCGACCGGTCCGCGCAGCTCGAGTTCCTCGACGAGATGCTCCGGGTCGGCCGTTACGTCTTCTTCACGACGCCGAGCAAGTATTTCCCGATCGAGACGCACACCGGCGTGCCGTTCCTCCACTGGAACGACAGGCTGTTCGACGCATGGCTGTGGAAACGCAAGCCGAAGTGGCGCTCGAGGACGAGCCTGTGGTTGCTTTCGGCGGCCGACCTTCGCGAGCTCTTGCGCCGATCGACGGCGATCGATTACACGCTGCATCGCAATCGCGTGCTCGGATGGCCGATGACGATCACCGTGATCGCGTCCCGCGTCGCCGAGGTGCCGAGCCGAGCGAAACCACCGCGGCGCAAGCGTCACCAGGACGCGGCGTCCGCGGCGCCGGCGCCGCTACGCATCGAGTGACGGACGGGAGGAGTCACGTTCTCCACGCGGCCGCGCGTCGGGGGCCGCAGAGCCGTCAGCGGCGAAGAACCGGCAGGCTGCGATCGGCCGGCACCGCCTCGGTCACGGCGCCCGCGATGCCGCCGCGGCGTAAACCGAAGCGGACGAGGCTCAGGCCGTCGCGCACGCGGTACGCCGCGAGCCGCCACGACGAGACGTCCTCGTCGCCGGCTTCGTGCTCGGGCTGATAGCCGAGCTCGGCCATCAACGCGCCCGCGATCCGCTCGACGCGATGTGTGTCGCGCTCGCAGAGCTCGCGCCGCCACTTGCCGAAGTTGCTCGCGACGATCGACCTCTCGCCGCGCGTATCACCGAGGTTCTCAGACGGACGCTCGAGCGTCAGCATCGCGTCGTGGAACGGCACGCCGATGAACGCGCAGAGCCGGCCGAGGACCTCACGCGGCGACGTGACGAGATCCTCGTAGCGGAGCTCGATCCAATCGACGTCCGCGCGCGTCACGTCGTGCCGAAACTTGCGAATCGATGTCTTCCAGCGCTGCGCGGCTCTCGGCAGGCTTTTCCCCCAGGCCTTGCGCATCGAGACGACGTAGTCGCGCGGATCGCGAACGATGTGCACGAACTTCGCGTGAGGGAAGAAGCCCGACAGGACCGGCACCTCGGTGAGATACTCGGGCGTCTTATCGCCGACGATGCGACGGCCCGTCATCGCCGCATAGCAGGCAAAAAGCGCTTTCAGCACGTCTCGGGCGCCGCCGCCGTCGATGCGGGCGAACCAGTCGTCGCGTTCGATGGAGATTCCGTCGGCGCGGATCCTCCTCATGAAGCGCGTGCCCTCGAGCTCCGCATAGAGTCGCGCGAAACGCTCGCGTCGGCGCGGATCGCCGTGCTTCTCGATCAGCGCCGGCATTCGCGGGAAGAAATGACTCTCGTTCGGGAAGATCGCGACGTCCGGATGCCGGTTCAGCAGATCGCGCAGCAGCTTCGTGCCGGAACGCGGCATGCCGACGATGAACAGGATCTGCGAAGCTCGGCTCATGACCGCTCGATCGCGATACGGGTGCGCAGCGTCGTCACACCGAAGATCCGGTTTCGATAGACGAGCGTCGGGGCCGGTGACTTCTGCCGGAAGCGGCGCGATACCCAGCCGCCGATCGGATCCGTGCTGCCGTGGAGCAGCGCCGCCTCCGTGTCGGCGTCGTCGACGTCGATGCGGAGCCTCACATAACCGTCGTCCGACAGCGCGGAGCTTGCGTCGAGCGCGACGCGACAGGTCTCGGCGAAATGCCAGTACCGCTCGACGACGTGCTCGCGCGCACAGACGAGGCGATCGACGACCTCGAAGACGTCCGTTCGCTTGCAGTAACGGACGCGGCGCTCGTGGCGAACGGGATCCGGCAGCCGCTCGTAGCCATCGTGGGATGCCGCGATCTCGTCGTGGTCGTCCGTCGACTCGAACCGTTCGAGGCGCGCCTCGGCCTTCTCGAGCCAAAGAAACTGACCGCCGATGCGCGACTGGTCGAGCCCGTCGACACGCACCGTGTTGTGCGCCGACGTGCCGCGGAAATAGTCCCGCCACGCGGATTCCGCGTGATACACGTACGTGCCCGGATCGACGAGCTGCTCCCTGCCCGCGACCGACAACGTCATCGACAGGCAGTCGGCGTGGCCGTGCGCGGCGATGCTCAAGAAACCCAGGGGCCCCGCGTCGAAGATCGCGCGTACCTCGTCCGGCTTCCCGAGGCTTCGCCCGAGCACGTAGTACCCGCCGTGCGGAAACGCGCGAAGCGGCTCCGTCGAGACGTCGGCCGTGACCGGCGGCGCATCGGTCCTGGCGTTCGCCGCGAACATGCCGCCGGCCACGCGGGGCCGTGCACGCCCGGCCGCCGCTCGGGGGCCGGCGACCGGCCTCCCGGCGCGTGCGCCCGCGCGGATCGGCTCGACGCCTGCACAGAGCCACTCGGCGGTCGGCGCCGACCTGAGCGAGCGTTCCCGCCACGCCGGCTCGTCGAACAGGCGCGCGCCGACCGCGAGCAGCGCGCCGAACGGGTCGAGGCTCGAACGCGGCTCGAGCGCGAACGCGAGACCGTCGTCCGCGTCACCGATCATCGGCACGTGACCGCCGACGTCCATGACCGCGAAGACGAAGTCGATCATGCGCTCGACGAGCGTCCAGTAGTCGCGCTCGAGCGTGAGGCCCGCACGCCGTGCGGCGAGCCCGGCGACGATGAAGAGCGATGCGACGAACTGCTGGTACGCGGTCGTCTGCTCCTTGTTCACGCCGTCGGCGTAGGTCTGCCGACGAATCTCGCGGTGCAGCGCGTCGAGCGCCTTCGTGCGCCACGTCTCGAAAACCGGCCAGCACGGCCACGTGCTCGTCGCGACGACGACGCCCGCGAGCTCGCCGATCAGGTGGTTGTTCGCGGAGGACGGATACGTCGACAGATGGTGCATCACGAAGTAGCAATGCCTGTAGATCGATTCGAGCCACCGATCCAGGAAGCGCTCGCCGGCCGCACCGTCGAAGAGCGGCGAGCTCTCGCCGCCGACGATCCGATACGCGAGATGCCAGTTGATCAGTCGGATGCCGAGCTCGAGCGAGCTGCACCAATTCGGGCCCTTGAGGTACGGGCACTGGTCGATCCAGCTGTCGACGAGACGCCGGACGCCGGCGAGATAACGGCTGTCGCCGCGGAGGCGGTAGGCCTGTGCGAGCCAGACGATCTCGAGATGCCGGTTGAGCTCCCATACGTGCTTCGCATCGCCGACGATGCGCGCGTCGCGGTAATCG
Organism: uncultured Gammaproteobacteria bacterium; assembly: GCA_964553875.1. GTDB lineage: Bacteria > Pseudomonadota > Gammaproteobacteria > Steroidobacterales > Rariloculaceae > ZC4RG20. Next base: position 43,254 of record CAZKNH010000011.1, read on the forward strand.
AGCGTCTTGCCGAATACGAGCGGGACCTCGGTCCCGGTCAGCGGGTCGACGTTCCATGCCGGTGGGAAGCCGAGATCGAAGGAGCGGCCGAAGAGCTCGAAGCGTCCGGCAAGCACCGCGTCAGCGGCTTCGATCACGCGTTCGATGGCGTCGGCCTCGAGCTCGATGTCGGCGAATGCGTCGTTCTCGCGAGGGGGCCATGCCGTGCGACGAGGCACGACGCGCCCGACGATGCCGAGGCGCTCCGCGCCGAAGCGCACCTGTCGGCCGCCGCGCGTCGCGAGCTCGGCCGCCGACATCGCCCTTGCACGATTTACATACCATCGCAAAGATTGCATCCGTCCTTTCCCGCGAACCGTTGGCCGCCGGCACACGCAGTGTCGGAGGCGGATGACGCCGGCGAGGTCGCCTCTTCGCGACATCCGTTCCGGCGAGCACATGGCCCGTCATTTGCAAGAAATGCACCGGTTCGGGTGGCCGTCGTCGCGAAAGGACAACGGAAAAGCGCGCGGCCCGGCGCGAGGCACAACGGCCAAGACGGTCAATTGAGAATCGCTTATCTCTCGTATAGCCCGGTCGATGCAGGCGTCGCGAACGCGGTGCACGTGATGAACATGTGCGCTGCCTTCGCTGCAAACGGGCACGACACGAGGCTCTTCGCCCGCTGCGGGCGCACGCGCCGCACGGCGGCGGAAATCTTTTCGAGGTACGGAGTTCCCGAGCGGTTCGCGCTCGAGCTGCGGCAGACGCTGCCCGTGAAGCCTCTCGGCCGGCTCCACTATGGCTTCCATCAAGCCATGCAGGCACGGCTGCACTGCCCGGACGTGCACTACGCACGCTGCCTCGTATCGGCTGCGGCCGCGCTGACGCTCGGCGGGAAGGTCGTCCTCGAGCTGCACGAGCTGCCGCATTCGCCGCTCGAGCGGCGCATCCAGCGCTTCGTGCTGCGCCATCCCGGCTTGCGGCGCCTCGTCGTGATCTCGAACGCTTTGCGTGAGGACCTTGCGCGCGTCCATGCCGGCATCGTCGACAACCTCGATTGCGTCGTCGCACCGGACGGCGCGAACGTTTGCACGCCCCGGGAACCGTTTCCGCTCGACCGCGGCCCCGGACGTCAGATCGGCTACGCCGGGGGCCTCAGGACCGGCAACGGGATCGGCACGCTTCTCGCGCTCGCGGAGGCTTTTCCACGCGACACGTTCCACGTGCTCGGCGGCTCCGCCGACGAGATCGCGCAATGGCGGCAGAGCCGCACGGTCCCGAACGTCGTCTGGTACGGCCGCGTCGCGCCGGCTCGCGTGCCCGCTTTCCTCGCCGCCTGCGACGTGCTGCTCGCGCCGTACGAGCACGGCGCGAAGACGAATTCCGGCAACGACACGTCGAGATGGATGTCGCCGCTCAAGATCTTCGAATACATGGCTGCCGGCAAAGCGATGATCGTCGCGGACTTCCCGGTGCTGCGCGAGGTGCTGTCCGAGGATGTCGCGGTGCTGGTCGCGCCGGCGAACGTCGAGGGCTGGAAGGCGGCGCTCGCGAGGCTGGCGGACGACGAAGCGCGCAAGCGGCTCGGCAACGCGGCACGGAAAAAGCTCGAGAGCCGCTACACGTGGGACGCACGTGCGCGGACCGTGCTCGAGGGCCTCGATGAGGCGCCGGTGCGCCGCCCCCCCGAGCGCGACCGGAACAGGGTTCCGGCCCGATCGGCGACGGGTTCCGCGTAATGGACGCGCACGCGATCGTTCGCGGCACCGCGCTCGACGCTCGGGCGCATCCCGGGCAAGCGGCGCAGATGCCCGGGTCCCGCGCCGCCGCGGCGCTCGACGAGCGGGCCGATCCGGCGGTGCCGATCCGCGGAAGCGACTGGCCGCTCGACAGGGCCGCGCCATGGCTTCTCGCCGCGCTGCTCACGGTCGGCACGCTGCTCCGCGTGCTCGACATCGGTCAGCTTTCGTTCCGCTGGGACGAAGACCTGTCGTCGCTCGCAGCGAAAGCGATCGCCGCGCACGGCATCCCGGAGCTGCCGAGCGGCATGATCTACCTGCGCAGCCTCCCCTTCCTGTACGTGCTCGCCGGCAGCGGGATGCTGTTCGGCTTCGACGAATGGAGCCTGCGTCTGCCGGCCGCGCTGTTCGGCATCGCGACGATCGCGCTCGGCTACTTTTTCGGCAAACGGCTCTTCGGCACGAGCGTCGGCCTCGTCGTCGCCGCGCTCCTGACGTTCTCCGCGTGGGACGTCGAGTTCGCGCGTTATGCGCGGATGTATACGCCCTTCGCGTTCTTCTACGTGCTGACGCTCTTGTCGATCTGGCGTTATCTCGTCGTCGAGCGGAGCACCGCCGGCGGCGTGCTGTGCCTCGTGCTCGCGTTGACGGCGCTTTCGCTGCACGACCTCGCGTACACGCTCGCGCTCGCGTTCCTTCTGCCGCTTCTGATCGACGGCAGGCAGACGCTCGAGCAGCCGAGACGCGCCGTCCTCCCGCTCGCAGGCTTCGTGTCGGTCGCGAGCGCATTCTTCGTCTGGGGAAGGATTCAGAGTCGTTACTACGACCGGGCCGCGCATCTCGCGGCCGAAAGGGGCGCTGCCGACGTCGGCGCGATTCCGGAAGACCTCGCGCTTCGCACGCTCGAGGGCACGGGCGGCGACGGCGGTCCGCTCGGCCTCCTCTCGCGCATTCTCGCGCAGGTTCGCCTGCCTGACCTGCCGGCGTTCGAAGCGCTGTTCCAGACGATGCCGCTCGCCGCGGCCGGCATCCCCGTGCTCGCCCTCATCGCGGCGGCCGCTTTCGTCGCGGTGCGTCGCCCCATGATGCATCCTGCCGCAAGCGCGCTGCTGCCGCTGATCGCGCTTCTCGGCGGATTCCAGCTGTTCAATCTCGCGCTCCTCGCGACCGCCGCGCTCGCGTTCGTGCGGCGTGAAGGCGTTCGCGCGTTTCGTTCGCCCGAGGTCGTCTTCGCCATCGTGCTCGTCGCATCGACGTTCACCGTATGGTTTGCGGCGATCGTCGGGCTCGACCTGCTCGGCGTCGGCGGCGGAATTCTTGCGACTGCGAAAGAGGCGATCAGGCAGCTGCTGAACTACCCGAGCTTCTTCGTCGTGTGGGGCTTTCCTCGCGAGTATCCGCTGACGAGCCTCGCGGCGCTGATCGGCGCTCTATGGGCATTCGAGCGCATCGCGAAACCGCAACCGGATCGAGCGGCTCTGTTCCTCGCCGCCGCGTTCGCGTTGCCGATCCTGCTGAACGGGATGTTCGAGACGCGCTATCAGAACTTCCGCTACAACGTGCCGTTCGGCACGCTGTTCTTCACGTTCGTCGCGCTCGGACTCGTGAAGTGGCCCGAGCTCCTACGCGCATGGCACGGATCGCCGGGCCGCCCGCTCGAGCATCGACGAGCGCCCGCGCGCGGCGCCGTTTTCGCGGGCACCGCGCTGCTTGCCATGCTGATTGCCGCGTACGACATGAACCCGATCAAGAGCTGGCTCGTCACGAGCCGCGATCACTCGAGCCAGGGTTCGCTCTACGCGTTCTTCGATCTGCGCGGCTTTCGCGATTTCAGGAATGCGGCTCAGTACGTCGGCGCCCGGGCCGACGCCGACGATGCGCTGATCACGTTCGACTGCCGGGAGTATTACAACTATCTCGACCGCATGGACTACTGCATCGTCTCCGGCACGTATCGCTCCGGCGACGAGCTGATCCAGACGTACGTCGACGACGGCGTGATCAAGGACCTATACGTCGGATCGACGATGATCTTCGACGTCGAGGATCTCGAGCGCGTCATCGCGCAGACACCGGGGGACGCCTGGCTCCTTGCATCGGATTCGATCTTCCACGAAGGCCGCTACCCGAAGGACGTCCTCGAGTTTCTGGCCAAACGGCAACACCAGGTCGTGCATGTCGCGCGCGACGGCATGACGAAAGTCTACAGGTTCTGACGCGGCGCTTGACTGCCGGTGCCTTAACCGGCAGAAATGGCGGACGGAGGTCCGCCCGATGCGCCGTTCGTCAGCCTTCAAGCGTCGTCTCGTGCTCGCTGCAGGCGTGCTCGCCGCGCTCGCGGCGGGATTCGCGAGCGGTCAAGGCTTTTTGCGTTCGATCGCCGCGCCCGCGCGGGGCAAGGAGCCGCCCGAGGCGGAGTTCCACATGGCCCGGCTCGCGTACGAGTCGAGCGGCTGCGCGGGCTCCCGCGGCATCTGTCAGCCGCTCTGGGCCGTCGACTATCCGCTCGCGGAGGAGCACTTCCTTCCCGCGCTCGCGCGGATGACGCGAATCGACGTGGCCGCAGACAGCCGCCATCTGCCGCTCGACGAGCGGATCTTCGACTATCCGTGGCTGTTCGCGCAGCAGGTATCGCAGGGGCGCTGGCGGCCATCCGAGCGGGAGATCGAATACCTGCGCGAATATTTGCTGCGCGGCGGCTTCCTCGTGTTCGACGACTTCCACGGGGAAGCCGAGTGGCGCTACTTCGATTCCGTCATTCAGCGCGTGCTGCCCGGCCGCCCGATCGTCGACATTCCGGAAGACGACATGCTGATGAACGTGCTCTTCAGCCTCGATCGGCGCACGCAGATTCCGGGGGACAGGCACCTCGCCTGGCAGGCGATGCAGGGTCCGCCTCACTGGCGAGGCATCTACGACGACGACGGCCGGCTGATGGTCGCGATCAACCACAACATCGACATGGGCGACGCTTGGGAGCACGCGGACGACCCCTACTATCCCGCGCCGATGACCGCGACCGCGTATCGCTTCGGCATCAACTACGTCATTTACGCGATGACGCATTGAGGCGACGGAAGCGTGTCAGACACCTTTTCGCGGAAAAAGGTGTCTGACATACGGGCTCAACGCGAGCGCATCTCGACGAGCCGTTCGGCCGCCGCGCGATCTTCGACGGCCTCGATTTTGATGATCGGACACGTTTCGGGCCCGCCCGGACCGTCGTAGCCGATCCTGGGCGCCGCGTTCGCGCAGACGCGCTGCAAGTCGCTGATCAGCGCGATCCGAAGCGAGCGGTCGACGCCGACGCAGCCGGGCAAGAGCGTCAACAGATAGTGCGCAACGCCGCGGTCCTCGACGAGCACGAACGAGTCGCTGAGCGCGGTGAACCTGTCGATGTCGCGCGAGTAGAAGCAGGTTTCCTCGGCGGGCGGCGGCAGGTCGCCGATATCGATCTGGGCGACGCCGGCACCGTCCGCGCTCGCGCCCTCTTCGTCCGCGCCGGCCGGAGAAACGCATGCGGCCGCGGCGAGCACGAGCGCCGCGAGCAGCCGCCGAAACTCGGGCATCATCGGCTCGTCACTCCGCACCCACGGCCGACGTCGTCGCGTCGGCCGCCGCATCGATCAGCGCGTCCCGCTGCGCGAGCAGATACGCGCGCAGGGCATCGAGGTCGTCGTCCGTGAACCACGGGAACGACGGCATACCAAGGCCGAGGTACGCTCCGTCGCGCACGATGTCGCCGAGCGCGTCGTAGATCGCGGGCGCCGTGTAGCGCAGATCGGCGATCGTGCCGCCGCTGATCGCTGCGACGCCGTGGCACATCGAGCAGCGGTCCGCATAGAGCTTCGCACCGCGCTCGATCTGCTCCGCCGTCGAATCGTGCTCGATTCGCGTCAGCAACGGCCGCTCGAGCCCGCGAACCGGCTCGACTTCGGCATCGCCGTCGAGCACGAACGTCCACACGCGGCCGCTCGCCTTGTAGAGCTGCGAAGGGCTGCGATAGAGCGCGCTCGCGCCGCCCAAGCCCGACAGCACCGTGATGTACTGCTTGCCGTCGAGCATGTACGTGACCGGCGGCGCCATGATCCCCTGGCCGACGTTCGTCTCCCACAGCTTCTCGCCGTCGCTCGCGCGGTAGGCGATGAAGCGCCCGGTATGCGTCCCTTGGAAGACGAGATTGCCGGCCGTCGTCAGCGTGCCGCCGCCCGTGTCGCCTTGGTACGGCACCCGCCAGCGCGCGCGCTGCTCGACGGGGTCCCACGCGAGCAGGAAGCTCGGCGCACCGACGGACTCGCCGGTGCCCGGCTCGTACTCGGAAGCGGGCAGCGCGGGCCGCCCGCCGACGCCCATGCTCGCCGCGAGGTCGATCGCGACGTTCCACGCGCGCGGATGGAACTCGAAATCCGCGTCGGCCACGTAGCCGAAGCTGCTCTCGTAAGCCGGGATATAGACGAGCCCTGTCGCCGGATTGAACGACATCGGATGCCAGTTGTGCCCGCCGCCCGGGCCCGGAGAGATCATCGTCACGAGATCGCCGAAGCGCGCGTGCGCGGTCTCGATCGGCCGGCCGGTCTCGAGGTCGATCCCCTTCGCCCACGTGACGCGCGTGTACGCCTCGGCAGACAGGAGCTCTCCGGTCAGCCGGTCGAGCACGTAGAAGAAGCCGTTCTTCGGCGCCTGCATGATGACCTTGCGCTCGCGCCCGTCGATGTCGAGCTCCGCGAGCATGAGCGGTTGCACGGCCGTGTAGTCCCACGTGTCACCGGGCGTCGTCTGGTAGTGCCAGACGAGCTCACCGGTGTCGACGTCGAGCGCGAGAATCGACGAGAGATAGAGGTTGTCGCCGCCGCCGGGGCTCCGCACACGCTGGTTCCACGGCGCGCCGTTGCCGGTGCCGACGTACACGAGCCTCGCCTCGGGGTCGTAAACGATCGAATCCCACACCGTGCCGCCGCCGCCCATCGTCCACCACTCGCCGGTCCACGTTTTCGCGGCCTCCTCGAGCGCCTTCGACTCGAACGGCTGCGACGGATCGCCCGGCACCGTGTAGAAGCGCCAGACGAGCTCGCCCGTCTCAGCGTCGTATGCCGAGACGAAGCCGCGCACACCGAGCTCCGCTCCGCCGTTGCCGATGATCACCTTGCCGTCGGCGATGCGCGGTGCGCCGGTGATCGTGTACGGCTGATCGACCGGTGTCGTCTGCACGTCCCAGACGGGCTCGCCGGTCTTCGCATCGAGCGCGACGAGCCGCCCGTCGATCACGCCGACGTACACCTTGCCGTCGTAGAGCGCGACGCCGCGATTGACGACGTCGCAGCACGCCCGCGAGCCGCGCGCGCGGTCGGCCTTCGAGTCCCAATACCAGAGCTCTTCGCCGGTACGTGCGTCGAGCGCGAACACGTTGCTCCAGCTCGTCGTCGCATAGAGCACGCCGTCCTTCACGAGCGGCGTCGCCTCGTGGCCGCGCACGGACCCCGTCTCGTAGCTCCAGGCGAGCCCGAGCCGCGACACGGTCTGCTCGTCGATCTGATCGAGCGGGCTGAAGCGCGTCTCCGCGTAGTCGCGGCCGTAGGTGAGCCACTCGTCGGCCGAGCGGGCCGCCGCGACGATCGCGGCGCCGTCCGGGCCTGCATCCGATTGCGCGAAACCGACGGGCATTGCGCCGCCCGTTGCGGCACCGAGCAGCCATGCTGCGAGCTTCCTGTGCATTTCACCTCCCCAAAACGCGCTGCACGGGCGGGTCCGAGCCGGTCTCCCGGTATGACTCGTCGTCGGCAGCCGCCCAATAGTGCCATACCTCCGACCGGCCGGCGCCTGTGGATGCGCCCCGCTGCGTCCAGGAACGCAGGCACGACCCGATCCGACGCGCGCCGCAGCGCGCGCCGTTATTTCGAAGACGAATTGGTTCATCCCATTCGTGCTATATTTGCTTTTACGCAATCACCGGACGACCGTTCTACGGAAGGTAATCGTCGTGAAACGCGCAACGCTCTTCCTGTCGGTCGGGATCGCCCTTGGTGTCGCCGGCATGCACGTGGCAAGCCGCTTTGGAACGGAGCCGCCTGCGCAAAGGGACCGTAACGCCACGATGCCGGCCGCGGCAGCGCTCGAGGCCCCCGACTCGAGGGCAGAGGACGCGCTCGCCACGCTCGAGCGGGCACTCGACGCCGGTGTCGCGGGACCTGCCCTCGATGCGATCGTCAGCGCGGCGACGAGCAGAGACGTCGCAGCGGTCGCGCGGCTGCTCAGCGAGTCGCGGAACGCGCCACAGTCCGACCGAATAGCGGCGAGCGTATTGCGTGCGCTCGGTGCGGGCCCCGAGGGGCTCGACTTCGTCGTGGATGTCTTGACGGGCTCCGCAAACGACGCCGAGCGTCGCATCCGCATCATCGCCGCGCTGGCCGAGACCGATCCTCACGCCGCCGCGGCGCTCGCG
>CAZKNH010000011.1:51513-55279 GCA_964553875.1 uncultured Gammaproteobacteria bacterium
CGGCGCTCGCGACCCTTGCCGAGCGCAACCCCGATGCGGCCCTCGACTACGCGGCGCGTCTCGACGGCATGAATCCGCAGACGCGCCTCGCCGCCGTCGCAGAAGGGTGGGCGCGCAGGGACGCCTCCGCCGCGCTCGCATGGGCACGCCGTCAGGGCGCCGCGGCGACGAGCCTCGAAGCAACGATCTATGCCGTGATCGCCCAGACCGAGCCCATGCGCGCGATCGACCTGGTGCTCTCGATGGACGCGAGCGCGGACGCACGCGCCGAAGCGATGCGAACGGTCATGGCGCGCGCGATGGCGGCGAATCCGGCTTCGAGCGCGCGCATCGCCGAGGCCGCGCTCGCATTCGACGATCCCGCCCTCCGGCAGCACGCCGTGCAAGGCGTAATGACGAGTTGGCGGTCCCTGGCGCCGAAGGCGGCTATAGACTGGCTCGTCGCGAATGCCGACCGCGTGCCGGAAGCCGCATTTCGGCAGATACTGACCTCGTTCAGCGCCCTGGGAGGGCTGCAGGCAGGCCTCGACGCGGCCACCGCAGCGTCGTATGCGACACGGATTCCGGCATCGGTCAGGGCCGACTGGATCGCCGCCGTAGGCGTGGCCTATGCGCGCGAGAATCCGCTCGCAAGCATCGAGTGGATCGAAAGCCTGCGCGGCGAGCCCGGCTACACGGCAGGCGTGACGAGCGTTGCGCTCGGCGTCGCCGAGACCGATCCGCGTGCGGCGATCGGCCTCGTCGAGGGCGCCGGACTCGACGGCAATGCGGCCGCAACGACGTTGCGGCAGATCGCTCAACTCTGGGCGCGACAGGCACCGCAGGCGGCCATGACCTGGGCGCGCGGGCTATCCGACGCCCAAGCACGCGCGTCGTCCGAGGAGGCGATCGTTCGAGTCTGGGCCTCGGAGCGGCCGGACGAGGCGCGCGCGTTCGTGCTCGGGATGCCCGCCGGGCCCGATCGCGATGCCGCACTGCGCGCCCTCGTCGGCGCGGGCGTTCACGATGCGGCCGTGCTGCGCGCCTTCGCTTCCGACAACACACGCGACATGGCGCTGATGTCGCTCATCGGGCCGATCGGCGACAGCGACGCGGCGCGCGAGCTGATCGACCACATCGCCTCCCCTTCGATGCGCGCGGCCGCGGAGCAGAATCTCGAAAGGGCGTCGCGCGTGCCTCGGGTCGTGATCTCCGGCGGCCGAGTGATCTCGCTGCCGGCCGAACCTCCGTCTCGGTGACTTGGGGTCGTGCGCGGCCGCGAGCTTCGCGTCGTCCGAGCGGTCTCCGCCGCTCGCCGCATCGCACCGTGCGGACCGCTGCGGGCGGCGCTACCATTGGCCGCTCCGACGAGTTCGACGGAGGAGTCCGCGGCGGTCGAGCCGCCACAGGGATCCGATGAGCGTAGACACACCTCGCAAAGTCACGACCCGCCGCCTTCAGGAAATGAAGGAGAAGGGCGAACCGATCGCATGCCTCACGGCATACGACTATCTGACCGCAACGATCCTCGACGCGGCCGGCATCGACCTCATTCTCGTCGGCGACTCGGCGGGAAACGTCTTCGCCGGCTATGACACGACGATTCCGATGACGATGGAGCAGATGCTCTATCACGCGCAGGTCGTCGCACGGGGCGTCGAGCGCGCGTTCGTCGTCGCCGACCTGCCGTTCATGTCGTATCAGGTCAGCGAGGAAGAGGCGTTGCGCAACGCGGGGCGCTTCGTCAAGGAGGCGCTCGCCGAAGCCGTCAAGCTCGAGGGCGGCGAGCACGTCTGCCGGACGATCCGCCGCATCGTCGATGCCGGCATCCCGGTCATGGGCCACTTGGGCCTCACGCCGCAGTCGATTCACAAGTTCGGCACGTACAAGGCGCGGGGTGCCACGACCGAGGAGGCCGAGCGCATCATGTCGGACGCGAAGGCGCTTCAAGACGCCGGCGTCTTCGCGATCGTTCTCGAGAAGATTCCCGCCGACCTCGCGCGGCGCGTGACCGAGTCGTTGTCGATCCCGACGATCGGCATCGGCGCGGGGTCGCACTGCGACGGTCAGGTGCTCGTCACGCCCGACATGCTCGGCATCTTCACGAAGTTCAAGCCGCGCTTCGTGCGTCGCTACGCCGACCTCGGCACGCAGATGGCGGACGCGTTCACGCGCTATCGGGACGACGTGAAGCAGCGGAAGTTTCCGAGCGAAGAAGAAAGCTATTGATCGAAGCGCGGACGACGGCGCACGGGGCACCGCCGTCCGGCACCGGCATCACGACGTGGACGCTGCCGGCCTACCGTCGCCGACTATTCGGGCTCGAACTCGATCTGACGATCGTCCGGCAGCGTGATCGCCCTGATGAACCCGAGCGGACTGCCGTTCCGTGCCGGGAAGTATCGAATCGTGACCCTGTCGCCGGCCTTCACGGTATTCGGCCCGTCGCGGCCGAAACCGAGGTTCGCGAGCGCGTTCGCGGAGCCGGTCGTCATGATCCACTCCGTTTTCGTGCCGTCTTCGTTCTCGACCTCGAGATGCATCGCGCCGTGAGGGTTCGTGAACGCGACCCTCGTCAGCACGCCGGTCACCTCCCCTTCTTTTCGGATGTCATACGTCGCGGACAGGGAGTGATGCGCGAGCACCGACTCGCCCGCCATCAGCCACCCGCACAGCACGACGCACCCGAATATCCGCTTGCTCATTCGTGCCTCCCCCAAACCGAGCCCGGCTGGCGCACCGGACGAAACTGTCGTTCGGCCCGAGCGTACCATCGCCGTGGGTAGCGCTCAATTTGCGCCCGGCGCCAGTAAGTTACGCTGCCGTGCAATGAAGCTGAAGAAAGCTGAAGCCCCGCATCCGCCGCATAACCGCGACCGTCCCCTGCCCGCGATCGATCGAGGCGTCGCGTCACGGGCGCCGGCGACCATTCCGAAGGGCGCGGCATGTCGTCGGCACGACGAGCGCCGCATCGTTCGAGCAACGAGGGCGAATGCCCGCAAAGCGAGCATGCCCTCGTGGCTATGCCTGGCGAGCAGACCGATCTACTCCCACATCGCGCGCATCGCCGCCGCGACGTCGATGCGCACCGCCGTCCGCGTCTCGTTCACCGGCAAGGTATCCGCGGCCTGCTCGGGCCACGCCTTCCGCTCGAAGCAGTCGAGCACCGCGTCGGTCATGAAGCGGCTCCGCGCGCCGTACACGTGCGCATCGCCGGTCCGGCTCTGCTGCGTCACGTAATACTTGAGCGGCGCAATCAAATGCAGGCTCTGCTTCGCGCGCGTCATCGCGACGTAAAGGAGCCGCCGCTCCTCCTCGATCAGATCTCGGCGTCCGGTGGCGTGCTCGTTCGGGAAATTGCCGTCGGTGACGTGGAGCACGTAGACCGCGTCCCACTCCTGGCCCTTCGCCGAGTGGACCGTCGACAGGATCAGGTAATCCTCGTCGCGCAGCGGGTCGCCCGCGAGATCGCTCGTCGCCTGCGGCGGATCGAGCGTGAGCTCCGTGACGAAACGCTCGCGGCTCGCGTACTGCGCCGAAAGACGGTCGAGCTGCTCGATATCGGCGGCCCGCACGTCCGGCGCGTCGTACAGCCGCTCGAGCTGCGGCTCGTACCACCTGCGGACGAGCGCGATCTGCCCCGCCCACTCGCGCGCGGACGCGAGCGTCGCGAGGAGCTCGGTCAGAGCGGACCAGTCGTGCGACGCGACGGCCGGCATCCTGTACTCGCGAAGCACCGACCACGAGTAGCCGCTCGCCTCGAAGACCTTGAGGCAGCGGTCGGCCG
>CAZKNH010000012.1:0-52750 GCA_964553875.1 uncultured Gammaproteobacteria bacterium
CGCGGTGCACGACCGTGATCGGCCGCCAGACGTTGATCAGCACGTAGCGGCCCTCTAGCCAGCGCTCGCCTTCCTTTTCGCCGAGCACCTCCTTCGCGCACGCGCGCACCGTGCGGTCGCCGTAGTCGACATGCGCGCCGAATGCGGGCAGGTTGTGCTGCCGCGAGGCCGCATCGCTCCGGATCATCGTCCCGAACGTGATGACCTTGTCCGCCCCCGTGAGCTCCTGCACGAGCGCTGTGACTTCCGGGATGTAGACGCGCTCGACCTCGTCCGGATCGTAGAAATTACTGACGGCGGACGGACGCTCGAGGAGGACGAAGCCGTTCTTCTCGAGCGCGAGCTCGTCCTTGATCGCGCGCGCGTCGCGAATCACGACCTCGTGCGGCCGGTACGGCCACTGCGATTTGTGCCGCTCGCCCGGGTAGAAGATCACCTTCTCTCCGGGGATGCAGAAGTCGATCTTCGCGACGATCGCGTTCCGGTCCAATGCTCCGGCGTCTTGCGCGGCCATGTGCGTCCTCGAGCTCGGGCCGAAGGCTCGGCCTTTTCGCGTCGATTCTAGCTCAATCGAACGGACCGGCCGTCCGGCGACGCTTGCGGAAAATACGACCGGCACGGGCGCGGCCCGTCTCGCCGTGCACGGGAACGTCCGCGCTCGCTATGGCCCGCGCTATTTCCGCGGCCCCCGGGTGCGGTGCCGACGAAGCTCGATCTCTACGAGGGCGTCATCGCGGCATCGTCCCCTTGCGCTATAGTCGCCGTGCCCGCCGGCTCGAGGTTCGCGCCGGCCGGGGCGGAGGACCACGACGTAACGGGCAGCGCGATGACTTACAGATTCGACGACAAGCACGTCCTGATCACCGGCGCCGGCCGCGGGCTCGGTGCCCACCTCGCGCGGCACCTCGCGAGCCTCGGCGCGACCGTCGCCGTCGTCGACATCGACGGCGGCAACGCCCGCGCGACCGCAAGCGAGGTCGAACGGGCGGGCGGCAAGGCCTTCGCGTACGAGGGTGACGTCGGCGTGCGCGACACGTACCTCGACATCGCGGCCCGATTCGCACGCGCGAACGGACGCATCGACGCGATCGTCAACAACGCGATGATCCTGCACTACTGCCCGGTCGAGCAGGTGGAGCCTGCCCGGCTCGGCGCGATGCTCGATGTCGGTATCAAGGCGCTCTTCTGGTCCGCGCAGGCGCTCCTCACGCACTACGATCCCGAGCGCGGCGCGAGCATGATCAATCTCGCATCGCCGGTCGCTTCGCGGGGCTTCCCGAATACGTCCGCGTACAGCGCGGTGAAGGGCGCCGTCGTCGCGTTCACGCGCGTGATGGCCGCCGAGCTCGGGCCGCGCAAGATCCGCGTGAACGCGGTGTCTCCGGCGTCTGTGCCGACGCCGGGCGCGATGGGGCTGAACTCGCCGGAGGAATACGCGAAACGGGCGGCGCGCATCCCGCTCAGACGTAACGGCACCGAGGACGACAACTCGAAGGCGATCGCGTTCCTCTTGAGCGACGACGCGAGCTTCGTGCACGGCGAGGTCTTCAACGTCGACGGCGGCGTGTCGGCGACGGCCTGAGCGCGCCGCGCGCCGTTACCCCTCGGCCGCGTAGAACGCGTCGATCAGCCGCGCGGCCCTCGGTCCGTTCGTGCCGACCGCGTGCATCTTGTTGCACGCGTAAGAGAAGCCCATCCGAGCGTCCGGATCGCAGAAGCCGATCGAGCCGCCGATCCCGTGGTGCCCGAAGCTGCGCATGTTCGGGCCCATGTAGACCGCTTCCGGCGTGTTCAGCAGGATCCCGAGCGCCTGGCGGTAAGGACGGTCCTGGAACACCTCGGTCTGGTTGTGCTGCAGCGTGATCATCGCCTCGATCTGATCGCGGCTCATGATCGTGACGCCGTCGAGCGTGCCGCCGTTACCGAGCGCGCCGTAGATCCTGGCGACGCCGCGTGCGTTGCCGTGGCCATTGCCGCTCGCGATCTCGACCGTGCGCCATTCGGGCCTGTTCAGCGTGACGGCCCACGGCTCGTCGGGGTTCTGCCTGAACGCGAGCGCGCGCAGTGACGTCGGCTCCTCGCTGTCCTTCGCGGCGAAGAGCTTCGCGTTCATGTTCGGCATGACCTCGGCAACGTTCGCCTGCTCCGCTTCCGTCATGCCGCCGATGTAGTACTCCGCCCCGAGCGGCGTCGCGACTTCGTCGCGCAGGAAGGGGCCGACGGTCTTGCCGCAGACGCGCCGCATGATCTCGCCGAGCAGGAAGCCCTGATTATGCACGTGATACGCGGCCTTCGTGCCGATCTCCCAGAGCGGTTCCTGCTCCTCGAGCGCCTTGACGTACGCTTCTCGGTCGAACAGCGCGCCCGGCCAAAGCGGGTTCGTCGTCAGCACCGGAATCGCGGCCGTATGGTCGAGGACGTGACGAACGCGCGTCTTGTCCTTGCCGTTCTTGCCGTACTCGGGCCAGTAGTCGGTGACATAGGCGTTCGGATCCACGAGGCCGCGGTCGATCAGCATGTTGAAGCAGATCGCCGTGATGCCCTTCGCGACGGACATCATGCACACCGTCGTCGGCGCGTCCCACGGCACCGTCTTGGCCGCGTTGCGCCAGCCGCCCCAGATGTCGACGACGGTCCGGCCGTCGAGCACGATCGAGCACGCAGCGCCGACCTCGTCCTCGACCTTGAAATTCTCGATGAAGGCATCGACGACGGGCCTGAACTCGGGCTCGTACGTTCCGCCGAGCCTGAATGTCGCGCCGCGCGCCTCGATCTCGGTATCGAGCTCCATTGACAACCTCGCGTTTAGATCCGTGCGCAGCCTGCTGCCGGCGGTAGTTCCCAGGCGCTGCGATTTGCCGGTCCGGGAAGCGTTCGCCGCGAAGCTTCCGCCGGGACGCCGATGATACCGGGTAGCGGCGCCGCTTGAGCGCCCCATGGGCTTGTGGGAGCCTCGCGGACGTGGCCAAGGCGCTGTTGATCTGTCATCGCGACCGTTTCTCGCCGGAATCGGACGAGGAGCTCACGCGTTTGACCGCGAAGCTCTTCCCCGAGCACATCGAGCCGCGGGCGCCGTCGATCGCGCGCGCCGGCGCGCTCGTGTCGGTCGTAGCGAACCCGGGCCCGTCCCTGCGCCGCGACGGCGTAAGCGTCGCGCTCGGCGTCCTCGAGTCGGACCGGGCCTGGAGCACGCCGCGCACGCCGGTGCCCGACGGCAGCTTCGCGCTGTTTCGCGCGGACGAGGATTGGGTCGAGCTCGTCGCCGATGCTGCGGCGAGCCGCACGATCTGGTACGCGATGACGGACGACGTTTTCGTCGCGTCGACGTCGCAACGCGCGGTCGTGTCGGTGCTCGGGGATTTTCGTCCGAATATCGAGGCCGCGGCGTGGCTCATGTCGTCGGGAGCGCTCGGGCCCGGCCGCGGATGGGATCTGCGCATCGAACGCGTGCCTCCGGGCGGACGCGTGCTGCTTCACCGCGCGTCGTGGCGGCTCGACACGCACGAGTCGCCGATCTCGTTCGACTCGTCCGACGATGCGTCGGATCCGCTCGAGCGCGGCCGCAGGCTCGAGGCGATCGTCGACGATGTCGCCGCGCGGCTCGAGCTCGACTACTCGCGCTGGGTCGTGCCGCTCTCGGGCGGCGCAGACAGCCGCGGCCTGCTGCTTGCGCTGGGCCGTGCGCGGCGCGGCTACGGGGGCTTGAAGTGCATTACATGGGGGCGCCGCGCCGCGCTCGACGAGCCCGGCAACGACGCCCGGATCGCACGCGAGCTCGCGGAGCGGCTCGGCGTCGACCATGACTACTTCGTCGTCGAGGCAACGACGGAACCGCGCGAGCGCTTCCTCGAGCGGTACCTCGTCGCGGGCGAGGGACGTGCGGATGCGATGGGCGGATACGTCGACGGCTTCGCGGTCTGGCAGCGGCTCTACTCCGCAGGCGTCGAAGGCGTGATCCGCGGCGACGAGGCGTTCGGATGGAAGGCCGTGCGGAGCGAAGCCGACGTGCGCGAAAGCGTGCAGCTCACGACGCTCGAGGACGTCTGCGGCGAGCAGGCGGCCCGCGAGCTCGGGCTGCCGGCGCAGCTCGTCCCGGACGCGCTCGCGAGGCGCGCCGGCGAGTCGCTCGCCGCGTGGCGCGACCGGCTCTATCAGCTGTACCGGCTGCCGGTCACGCTCGCCGCATTGACCGATCTCAAGACCTCGTACGTCGAGGTCGTGAACCCGTTCCTGTACGGACGCGTGCTCGCTTACGCGCGCACGCTTCCGGATGAGCTCCGCACGAACAAGCGGCTCTGGCGCAGCGTCGTCGACGCGTGGAGCCCCGGCGTGCCGTACGCGACGCGCGCCGCGGTGCCGCCGCCGCGGACGCTGACCGGGGACGCGGAAATGCTCTCGCTGATGCTCGACGAGCTCGGCTCCGCGCGCACGGCCGCGCTGTTCGGCGCCGCCGCCGCGAAGGCGGTGCGGGCGGCCCTCGAAACGTCGATGCGCCGCTCCGTGCTGAGCGAGCTCGTGTCGACCCGCTCCCGCTTCGGACGCGCGCTGCGTCGGGCGAAGAAGCGCTTCGTCGGCAGGCTGCACGTCGACAGCTTCGCGCTTGCGTTCCGGATGGTGGTCGCGGCGCGGATGTGCGCGATGCTCGGCGACGATGCTGCGGCGGCTCGTCGCGACCGGGAAGGCCTCTCGGAGGCGAAACGAGAGGTCATTCGTTGATCGGGCTCTGCTTCGCGATCTCGATCGAGTCCGAGCGGAGGTCGTCACTCGAGGCTGCGCTCGCCGGCGAGGATCGAGTCATGATCGTCAGGAACTGCCGGCCGAACAGCACATCGTGCTGCAGCAGCCGGTAATCCTCGATGAGCGCGGCATATTCGGGCGGCGCGGCATCGAGCGACCAGTGCGCCGACGCGCGGCCGACGAGCCCGCGGGAGATCATCGTCACGCGCCTGCCGAACTCGGCGACGACGCCGAGGAAGCCCGCGGGCTCGAGCCCGGCCCGCTCGAGCAGGAGCGGGCCGAGCAGATTGAGGCTCAGCGCGAGCTCTTGCCGTGATCGCTCGAAGTTCGACCAGACGACGAGCGGGACGCGGCGTTCCGCGAGGATGCGCTCGAGCGCCGGGACGTCGTCGCCGAGGCGCGCATAGAAGCCTTCGAGCGCGGCCGTCGACAGCGGCGGCAGATGGTCGCCCACGATCGCGATCAGCACCCGGCGCTCGTCTCGCGCGAAGTGCTCGACGAGCTTCGCGACGGCGGCGTCCGCGACGCGCAGCGTATTGATGTAGTACTTGATCTCCGCCCGCGCGGCCGTCTGCTGCGGGTGCGCGACGTCGAGCGGCGAATCCTCGAAGAGCTCGAGGTCGTACGGGTAGTGCGTCGAGCTCGGGAACGCGAACACGAACGCGGGTCCCGGCCCGTCCGCTGCCGCGATGACCGCATCGACGACGGCGTCGTCGGATGGCGCGCGGTCGTTGATCGCGCGCGGGACCGACGCATCCTCGTTGAGCCACGCGACGCGGTCGAAGCAGAGGTGCCGATAGACTTCCGTCCGGTTGTAGTAGTCGATCGGGTCGGCCTGCACCGCGGCCGTCCGATAGCCGCGTGCCTTGAGCTGGCACGGCAGCGCGGGCAGGCGGTGTTTCACGTACTGCTTGTAGGCGACGCTCCGCTCCGGCAAGAACGACGACGACATCCCGGTCAGGAGCTCGAACTCGGAGCTCGCCGACTCGCCGAATCGCCCCGGAACGACCGCGTAGCCGCTCGCGTGCTCGGCCGCGAGCGCGCGCAGCGTCGGAATCGGATCCGCCGTGAGCTCGAGACCGAGCTCGTTCGGGTCCATCAGCGACTCGATCATGTAGACGATCACCGTGACGTCCGACGAATCGCGTCGCCCGCTCTCGCCGTTTGCGTCGGGGCGCAGGTACCTGCGAAAAGCGTCCGCAACCGCGGCGGCGGAGTACGTGGACGGCGCATCGACGAACGCGGTCGGCAGCAGAGACAGGAACTCGAGCAAGACACCGTTTCGCCGCGCGGAGCGCACCGAGTCCCAGCCGGCGAGCTCGATGCCCGCGGCTTCGAGCGCATGCCGCAGCGGCGCGTGGCGTTCGCTCGTGACGGCGCCTGCGATCACGACGAGCGAGACGCCGCCGGCGATGGCTCGTCCGCGCCACGAGACGACCGCGGCCGGACGGCGCACCGCGACGAGGAGCGCCGTCAGCACGGCTATGCACGAGACGGCGAGGAGCGCCGTCGTCATCGGCCCGAACGTTGCGCCGAGCTGCGGTAAGAGCTCCGCGACGTAGAGGAGGTCGAGCGGCTGGACGGCCGCGTGCATGTACATCATCTTGCCGAGGTTCGCGACGCCGAGCGCGACGAAGAGCGTCGTGACGATGACGATCGCGACGGCGAGCCGGCGAAGGAGCGCGTAGAGGGCAACGTGCATGCTCGCGAGCACCGCGGTGTTCGCGACGAACGCGGCGCGTCCGAGCTGGTATTTGGCTTCCCAGTAACCGTCGACGTGGAGGAGCGCGTCGGCCGCGGCGACGGCGACCGCCGCCGCGGCCGACGAGACGAGCGCCGCGCGGATCCACGACAACCCGGGCCGAGCGTTCGCGCTCCGATAAGCCGACGCGAGCGCCTGAGGGAAGCACGCGGCGGCCGACGCCAGCGCCGCGGCAAGCCACCAGAGCGGCTTCAGATAGCGGAGGCGGACGGCCGGAAGCGTCTCGACGAGAACGAGCGGCGCGCAGAGGACGACGAAGAGAACCATCGCGATCGCGAGGCGGCGCAGCAGACGACGCGGCTCGCCGGCGCGGGCGGTGCCGAGCATCGCGCGTCCGAGGCCGAAGTATATCGAGAGCCACAGCGCCGCGACGCCGGCCGAGCCCGCGAGCGGCCATCGCTCGAGCACCGCGCCGGCCGGGAGCGGTCCCGCGTAAACCGACCAGACCGCGCCGCCGGTCGAGAGCAGCATCAGCACGGGGATCTCACGCGCCCTGAGCACGATCTCGAGCGGCGTGCGCCACGAGGATCGGAGCGAGGGGGCGGTGTGGTGCGCGTCTTTCCGCGCGCTCATCGTTTCTCCCGGATCACCCAGACCGAGTTTGGCACATCACGGGAGAAAGAACATTGAACAGGGTAGTCGCACGTATGGGAGAAATGACCAGTGCTTTTGTTCGGAGGGTATGGGAAGGCAATCCGCACTCGTGCTTGGCGAGCGCTCCTGGAGGGGGCGACCCCGTCCGGCGGACTTCCGATACGCTCGGTTCTCCCCCGAGGCGACCGAGCGCGCGATTCTCGACGGTCCCGTGCGCCGGGAGGCACGAAGCGACCAGCGTCCGAGGGGAATCGGCAGGACCCATGCCAGGTCGGCCCGTCCGCACCGTGGCCCGACCGTGATCGCGGACCTTGACCGTGCCCGTCCTATCCAGTTAGCTTGCCTAAACATCAATTAGGCGGATACGCACGCTGTCCTGGAGATAGCTGATGAAGCTCGACACGGCTCTGTACCAGTTGAAGAACCACACGTTGGGGTTCTTGCAGGCTCACTTGCTTTCGCTTGCAGGCAGCGCGCAATCCGGCCCTCGGGTCAACTACCTCTGCTACTACGACAACGCGCAGGGTCCGAACGAGGGGTTCGCGATTTCTACTTTTCCCTATGCCACTACGTATCAGGCGTTGGACTACAAGGTGTACAAGGCCCTTCATGTGCACAGCGTCCGAATGATCCCGCAGACGGAACATCTCGACCTTTCGGATATCGAGCCTTATGTGCTCGACGGAACCGGCCCCGATCTGATGGTGACGGCGCAGCTGAGCGGCTGTGTCTTCGCCATCCGTCAGGAGCCGGGGCGCCTGATCGTCGCGCATATCCAGCCGGGCGGCACTCGCCAGTCGGGGGCGATGTTGAGGCAAACCGTCAAACTGGTCGGCCGATTCGCCAACTACGGACGCGTAACCCACGTGTTCGGCGTGGGCGACTACAACCCGCGGGCCCACCTCGTCGGGATCCGTAAGGGGGGGACCTGGGAGATTTATGCGCAGTCCGTCGCAAGCGGCTCGGGGCCCGTCCAGCGGGCGATGCGGATCATCTGATCGACGGACGCCGGTCCGTTTCTCGCGCTCGAGATCGTCGGCGAGGTCCAGTCCCCGGGTTCTGACGGTGATCGTGCGCCCGCCGCTGCGCCGTTCGCGGGCTGAGCTAGAATCGTCGTCGACCCGAAAGCTTCGGGAATCGGATTCTCAGGGGGTTCCGGCGATGACAACGATGATTATAAGAACGACACTCGTCCTGCTCGCCGCGACGCTGGCGCTCGATGCGTCCGCGCAGTCGAACGTCGGCAGCTACGAGCGCATCCGCGTGTTCGGCAAGTCGCTCGAAGGCAATCTCCGCGGAGAGACGGATTCGCCGGAGGTGTCCGTTTATCTGCCGCCCGGTTATGCCGAGGAGACCGACCGCCGTTACCCCGTGCTTTATCTCTTGCACGGCTATTCGGGCACCGACGAGAGCTGGTTCGGCGAGAACGCGTTCTGGGACGGGCGCGGCGCCGCGGACCGCGCAATGGGTTCGGGAGCAGCGGAGAAGATGATCATCGTGATGCCGAACTGCTACAACGCGTTCGGCGGCTGCATGTATGCGAACTCGGCCGCGACGGGCTATTGGGAGGACTACATCGCCGACGACCTCGTCGCCTATATCGACGCCCACTACCGCACGATTCCAGACCGCAGCGCGCGCGGTCTCGCCGGCCATTCGATGGGCGGTTACGGCGTCTGGCTGATCGGCATGCACCGGCCCGAGGTGTTCTCAGCGCTCTATTCGCTGAGTGCCTGCTGCCTCGACGAGTATGCACCGCGCGGCGGCGAGCGGGCCGCCGCGCTCGAGGCGATCAAGACCGAGGAGCAGCTCGACCGCCGGGCGCTTCGGACGTTCGCCGTCACGGCGGCCTGGTCACCCAATCCGGACAACCCGCCGTTCTATCTCGATCTGCCGACGCGTAACGGCGAGGTCGTGCCCGAGATCGCGGCGCGCTTCGCCGTGAACTCGCCGCGGGCGATGCTGCCGTCGCACGTCAACGCCCTGCGCAAAATGACGGCGATCATGCTCGACGTCGGCGAGCAGGACGGGTTGATCGGCGCGAATCGCACGCTCAGCGAAACGTTGACGCGCTACGGGATCGAGCACACGTTCGAGACGTACGACGGCGATCACGTGAACCGGATCGAGCAGCGCTTCGAGGAACGCGTGCTGCCGTTCTTCAGCCGGCACCTGCGCACGAAGCCCTGACGACGCCGCCTCTTTCGACGATTCCCGGTCGAGCGACGTGCGGGGCCGCCACGGCGAATCGGCGGCCCTCGGCCGGTGTCCCGTGTCGCGAGCGGCGGCGGCTCCGGTGCCCGCTCTAGGGAAAACTTGCAACTCCGGTTGTGGACGCGAGGGCAGCCGGCACGGTACCTTTTCGTGCCGATGGGTCGGCCTCCTACCTTCGGCCGACACAACAGGGAGTCACTATGCACCCGCTCAGGTCCACGATCCGAACACTATTGCTCGGCGCCGGGGTTGCGCCGGCCCTTTTCGCGACGGCCCACGCCCAAATCAACGACTCGATACGCGGCGCGCCGAGCGAAGCCAATCACTTCATCGCGACGCCGGAAGGCTGGCAGCATCCGATGACGCCTTGGGGCGAGCCGGACATTCGCGCGAAGCTCGACATGATGCAGGCGTCCCGAGTCCCGCTCGAGCGGTGTGCGAGCAGCTATCGGTTCGGGGCGCCGCCGTGCGACATGGACAAGAAATGGCTGACCGAGGAGGAGTATCAGGCGGCCATCGAGCGGTGGGCAAACACGCCCGACGTCAGCCGGCAGGCCCTGGCCGAAGGTAACGTCGCGCTGTCGCTGCGGACGGGCCTCGTCGATCCGAACATCCCGCAGCGTCAAACGAACCTGATCGTCTATCCGCCGAACGGCCTGCTGCCTGCGCTGACGCCTGAAGGCAGGCGCCGCGCGCCGCTGATGGGCAGCGACTGGGCGCTGCCCGGCGAGACGCTGACGTTCGACGGCCCCGAGGATTTCGACAGCTGGGATCGCTGCATCACCCGCGGGATGCCGTCGTCGATGATGCCGTATCGGTACAACGGCGGCTTCTTCATCGAGCAGGCTCCGGGCTACGTGATCTTCCGCCTCGAGATGATCCACGAGGCGCGCATCATTCCGACGACGCCGGTCGAGCAGCTTCCGCCCGAGATCAAGCAGTGGATGGGGCACTCGCGGGGCCGGTGGGAAGGCACGACGCTCGTCGTCGAGACGACGAACTATCAGGAAGGCCCGCCGATGATCAACCTGGCGGTCGTCGGCTCGCCGCCGGGCAATCGCTTCCCGATCAGCGATCAGATGAAGACGACCGAGAGGATCGTCCGTCTGAACGACGACACGTGGCTCTACGAGATCACGACCGAGGATCCGGTCATCCTCACCGACAAGTTCACCGTGCGCTATCCGATGCGGCACGATCCGAACTACCTGATGCCCGAGTACGCGTGCCACGAAGGCAATACGATCGTCAGGTTCTACACGGAGACGAGCCGCTACGAGCGGGCGAACCCGACGCCCGAGCCGCCGCAGGAGCCGGTCCAGGTCGGGCCGGAGCTTGCGAAGCAGCTCGCGGGCCGCTGGGTCGGCCGGCCGCCGATCGTCACGATCGACGTCGACGTCGAGATCGAGTTCACCGACAACGGCGACGGTACCGTGAACGCGAAGCTGATCGGCACGAACCTCGGCGAGATCAACAAGCCGCTGCGCGAATTCAGCTACCGAAACGATCCGCGGCTCGGACGTGACGTCATGAGCTTCACGTTCCCGAACGTCGATCCGTGGCGGTTCCAGGGCGAGATCACGGCGGACGGCACGCTCTCCGGCGTCGTGAGCAGCTCGCAAGGCGGTTTGCCGATCACGTTCAAGCCGGTCTCGCGGTAAGCGATCGGGACGTCACGCGCGGCGCCCGCGATGCCTAGGCATCGCGGGCGTCGTCGTATCCGGGTCACGAATCTTTGCGGCGATCGGCGTGCGAGTCAGCCGCTCGAAGGCGCATAACGGTCGCGCGCCGTCTCGATCCGTCGCAGCTCTTCCTCGCTCAGCACGTTCGGCGCCGCCACCGGCTCGCCGTTAGCGGCGTCGAAGAACGGCGAGCGGCGGGCGTCGCCGCGGAGCTTCGCGCCGACGATGATCCCCGTCACGCGGGCGAGCGATCCGAGCGAGAAGCGCTCGCGGACATCGAGACCCGAGATGTCGCCCTTCGCGAAGCGTCCCATGCCCCTGTAACGGACCGGTCCCAACACGGACTCGAGCGCCGCGTCGTCCGCAGCGAGACACGCGCGAACCAGCCCGACGAACGGGATCTTCGGGGTCGCGAGCGTATTGCCGATCGGCGTTCGACAGCAGCTCGCGTACCACCGCAGCAGGCCCTTCGGCGTAAGCCGAATGCACGCGAGGCGATCGGCGCCGGCGGCGATCTCGACGCGCGCCGGAGAGGTCTGGAAGACTTCCGTTCCGCCGTGCTCGTCGAGAATCTCGGCGGGACGCCCGAGGAAGTGCGCGAAGGACTGGCAGTCGTCGCAGTAGCAGACGCCGCGGTTGCCGCGCGCGCTCGATATGCCGCGCAGCACTCCGCGCAACGTGCCGCACGTGCAGCGGATCGGGAGATCCCTCTCGTCGTCCGATACCGTCATTTTCGAGAGCGTATCGAACGCAGTGCGATCAGCGCAATCGCGTTCGATCCGCGGCAGACGCTCGCAGAGCCGGCGCGTTCATCGGTAGTGACGTCGCGCAATGCGACGATGTCACCGGGCTCATGACGGTTCGCCGGTGGCCGGTGCGTCAAGGCCGGCGTGTGCCCTCCGTCTCGACGAGCGCAAGCAGCCCCTCGAGGAGCTTGAGCGGCGACGGCGGGCAGCCGGGAATGTGGAGATCGACCGGCACGACGCTGCCGACGCCGCCCACGACCGCGCGGCTTCCCGCGAACAGGCCGCCGTCGCGCGCGCAGTCGCCGACCGCGACGACCCACTTCGGCGCCGGTGTCGCGGCGTAGGTGCGTTCGAGCGCCTCGCGCATGTTCTTCGTCACCGGTCCCGTGACGAGCAGCACGTCGGCGTGCCGCGGCGATGCGACGAAACGAAGACCGAAGCGCTCGAGGTCGTAGTACGGATTGTTCAACGCGTGAATCTCGAGCTCGCAGCCGTTACACGAGCCCGCGTCGACCTCGCGGATCGCGAGGCTGCGGCCGAGCCGCTGACGTGCGGCGCGCTCGAGCGCCGCGCCGAGCTCGGCCATCGCGCTTTCGTCCGGTTCCGGGCGCGGCAGCGTCACCGGCGGCCGAATCACGCTTTCGAACAGGAGCTTGCGCATGAAGGTCGATCCTCAGAGGTCGTGGCCCGAGTACGAGCAGTTGAACGATTTGTTGCAGAGCGGGAAGTCCGCGACGATGTTGCCCTCGATCGCCGCTTCGAGCAGCGGCCATTGGAACCACGACGGATCGCGCAGATGGCAACGGGCGACGGTGCCGTCCGCATCGAGCGCGACCCAGACGAGCACGTCGCCGCGGAATCCCTCGACGAGCGCGACGCCCTCGCGCCGCGGCGGGTCGGCGCCGTGCCGGTCGTCATTCGATTCGCCTGGCGACCGTTCCGAATCCGACGGTTCCCGCGCGGCGCGCGTCGCGAGCGCGCCGGCGATGTCCGCGCGCGTCGCGCCGGCGGGCAAGCCGTCGATCAGGCGCCTCACGAGCTTCAAGCTCTGCTCGACCTCGCGAATGCGAACCCACACGCGCGCATTGACGTCGCCTTCGCCAAGCACCGGCACGTCGAGATCGAGCGTGTCGTACGGCGGATAGCTCGGCAGCCGTCGCGCATCGAAGCCGCGTCCCGATGCGCGGCCGACGTAGCCGCCCGCCGCGAACTGCTCGGCGAGCGACGGCGCGAGGATTCCCGTGCCTACGGTCCGGTCCTGCAGCGACGCGGTGCTCTCGTAGAGGTCGGTGAGCGCAGGGAAGCGCGCCGCGATATGGTCGACGAGGCTGAGAAGCACGCGCGCTCCAGCCGCGTCGAGGTCCACCGCGACGCCGCCCGGCACGACGCGATCGCGCATCAGACGGTGGCCGAAGGACTCGTCCGCGGCGCGCAGCACGCGCTCGCGCAGCATTCCGCAGTGCGCGTGCATCAGCGCGAACGCCGCGTCGTTGCAGATCGCGCCGATGTCGCCGAGATGGTTTGCGAGCCGCTCGAGCTCGCCCATCAGCGCGCGCAGCCAATGCGCCCGTGCCGGAACGTCCACGCCGAGCGCGGCCTCGACCGCACGCGCGAAAGCGATCGCATAGGCCACCGTGCTGTCGCCCGACGTGCGGCCCGCGAGCTGCGCCGCGCGCTCGATGTCGGCGCCCGCCATCAGGCTCTCGATCCCCTTGTGCACGTAGCCGAGCCGCGCCTCGAGCCGAACGACCGTCTCGCCGTTCGCCGTGAAGCGGAAATGCCCGGGCTCGATGATGCCTGCGTGCACCGGCCCCACCGGGATCTGATGCAGGCTCTCGCCCTCGACCGGGAGGAACGGGTAGCTCGAGCCCGCGTGAACGAGCCACGGCCGCGGGTCGGGCAGCCCCTCGGGCTCGAGGCCGTAGAGGTCGCGGATCGCCCGCTCGAGGCGCTGCGCCGGCGCATGCACGCGGGCGAGCGACGGAAAGGCGCCGCGCGGACACTCGAGGCTCGCGACGAAGAACGCGCCGTCGGCCGAGAGCGCCGCGTGCACGGCATCGCGCTCGCCCCAGAGCCCGACGAGGCTCGCGCGGCCCGCCGCGAGCTGCCCGCCGAGCGCGACCCATGTTCCCTCGTCGATCACGTACCGCGGCCACGGCCGATGGGACGTCACGAGCCGGCCGCGGGAAACGAGATCGAGCACGGATAGCGAGTCTGGCATCGCGTCACCCGAGCAGATTCGCGACGTTCTGGAACCACTCGACGAGCGGCGGCGGCAGGTAGAAGCCCGCGACGAGCACGAGCACGACGTGCGCGTAGAGCGGCACGAGCGACGCGTGCGCGTGTCCCATTTCGCCGACCGGCGTGCCGAACGCGATGCCCGAAAGCCTCAAGAGCAACGCGCCGAGCGCGACGAGGATCCCGACGACGAGCGGAATCGCGAGCAGCGGCTCGCGCGCGAACGTCGAGCTCACGACGAGGAACTCGCTCATGAAGATGCCGAACGGCGGGAGCCCCGCAATCGTGACGACGGCGAGCACGAGCCCCCAGCCGAGCCACGGGTGAGACTGCGTGAGGCCGCGGATCTCGGCGAGCTTCTGCGTCCCCTTGATCTGCGCGACGTGGCCGACGCCGAAGAAGATCGCGGACTTCGTCAGGCTGTGCATCACCATGTGCAAAAGCCCCGCGAAGTTCGCGAGCGGCCCGCCCATGCCGAACGCGAACGCGATGATGCCCATGTGCTCGATCGACGAGTACGCGAAAAGCCGCTTGATGTCCGAGCGGCGGTACAGCATGAACGACGCGAAGACGAGCGACACGAGCCCCATCGTCACGAGCAGCGGGCCGGGCGCGATCGTGTCCGGGTTCGCCGCGAGCAGCATCTTGAAGCGCAGCACCGCGAAGAGCGCGACGTTCAGCAGGAGCCCGGAGAGCACCGCCGAGATCGGCGTCGGGCCCTCCGCGTGCGCGTCCGGGAGCCAGGCGTGCAGCGGCGCGAGGCCGACCTTCGTGCCGTAGCCGAGCAGCAGGAACACGAACGCGAGGTTCAGCAGCGCAGGGTCGAGACTCGCTGCGTGCTCCGCAAGCACGGTCCAGACCATCGCGTCGACGCCCTCGCCGACGACGGAGAGCGCGGCCATGTAGACGAGGATCGTGCCGAAGAGCGCGAGCGCGATGCCGACGCTGCCGAGAATGAAGTACTTCCACGCGGCCTCGAGCGCCTGGTGCGTCCGGTAGATGCCGACCATGACGACGGTCGTCAGCGTCGCGAGCTCGATCGCGACCCACATCAGGCCGATGTTGTTCGAGAGCAGCGCGAGGTTCATCCCGAACAGCAGCACCTGATACATCGCGTGGTAGAACCGCAGATATGCGGGTGTCAGGCGCCCCGTCTCGAGCTCGTGCGCGATGTAGCTCGCGCTGAACACGCTCGTCGTGAATGCGACGAAGCCGTTCAGCACGACGAAGAAAATGTTGAGATCGTCGATCAGCAGGTAATTGCCGGGCGCGGGCCGCTCGACGAAAAAGAGCGAAAGCGACGCGACGAGCGTCAGGCCCGACGCGGCGACGTTGAGCCGCGCCGGGATCGCGTAGCCCGGCAGCACCGCGAGCAGCGCGGCCGAGACGATCGGGATCAGCAGGATCGCAGCGACCGGATCCATGCGCTCAGCCTCTTTCGCCGCGGTGCCGGTCGAGCACGTGCACGTCGACCGTGTCGAAGCGCTCGCGGATGCGGAACAGGAAGATGCCGATGACGATGAACGCGATCAGGATCGAGAACGCGACGCTGATCTCGACGACGAGCGGCATGCCCTGCGCGCCGGCGGCAGCGAGGACGAGCCCGTTCTCGAGCGACATGAAGCCGACGACCTGCGAGACCGCGTTGCGGCGCGACACCATCAGCAAGAGCCCCAGGAGGATCACCGCGAGCGCGAACGCGAGATCCTGCCTGGTGAGCGGATCGGCGTCGGCCGCGACCTGCAGCATCAGCACCATCGACAGCGCAACGAGCCCGATGCCGGCGAGCATCGTCTTGCCGATCCCGACGACGGGCTCGATCTCTCGGTGGATATCGAGCCGCTTGATGATGCGGTGCAGCGCCGTCGGAATCACGGCGGCCTTGAACACGAGAGCGATCCCCGCCGTGACGAACAGGTGATCGGCGTTCTGTATGTAGGCCTGCCAGGCCACGGACGCCGCGAGCACGAGCGCGTGCAGCGCGAACACGTTGATCAGCGCCGTCAGCCGGTCCTGATAGAGCTGCACGAAGCTGAGCAGCACGAGGCCGCCGGCGAGGAGATGCGCGACGTCGAGCTCGAGGTTGCCCATCAGAACGTCCTCGACACGAAGAGGAGCAGCGTGCCGAGCAGGCCGAGCATCACCGCGGCGCCGAGGAACTCGGGCACGCGGAAGACCCGCATCTTCGCGATCGCTGTCTCGAAGAGCGCGAGCAGCACACCGACGAGCGCGAGCTTGGCCGCGTAGCCGGCCGCCGCGACGACGTACGCGCCGATGCCGTCGCCGGGCGCCGCGATGCCCCACGGCAGGAAGAGGCAGACGATCAGCGACGCGTACAACAAAAGCTTCAGGTACGTCGCGAGCTCGATCATCGCGAGGTGGCGGCCCGAGTACTCGAGCACCATCGCCTCGTGGACCATCGTGAGCTCGAGGTGCGTCGCCGGGTTGTCGACCGGAATGCGGCCGTTCTCCGCGATCGCGACCATCGTCAATGCGACGAGCGCCATCGCGAGCGAGACCCTCAAGCCCACGTCGGGCCCGGATAGCACGATCGCGATCGTCGAAAGCTGCGTCGAGCCGGCGACGAGCGCGAGCGTGAATACCATGAGCAGCATCGCGGGCTCCGCGAGCGACGCGATCATGACCTCGCGGCTCGAGCCGATGCCGCCGAAGCTCGTGCCGACGTCCATGCCGGCGAGCGCGAGGAAGAACCGCGCGGTGCCCAAGAGCGCTGCGATCGCGATCAGATCGGCCGTCCAGCTGAAGAGGAGCCCCGCGGCGAACGTCGGCACGAGCGCCGCGGCGACCCATGTCGCCGCGAAGATCGCGTACGGCGCGGCGCGGAACAGCCACGACGCGCTGTCCGCGAGCACGACCTCCTTGCGCAGCAGCTTCGCGAGGTCGCGGTACGGCTGCCAGACGGACGGGCCGCGCCGACGCAGAAGCCGCGCCTTGACCTTGCGCACGAACCCCGTGAAGAGCGGCGCCGCGATCAGCACGAGCGCCATCTGCAGGCCCTGCACGAGCCAGTCGATCAGGCCTGCCATAACGCGACCACCAAGAGCAGGCCGACGAGCGACAGGAACACGAGGCTCAGGTATCGGCGGATCGTCAGGAACTGCATCCGGTTCAACCGGTCGGCGGCGAAGCCGACGGCGCGCGCGGCGGGCACATAGAGCGTCTCCCAGATCAGGTCGCGCACCGTGACCTCGAGCCGGGCCGGACGCAGGTCTCCGGGCTTCGGCATGTCGACGCGCTCCGTCGCGGCGAACAGCGTCGTGCCGAAGACGCGGCGGATCGGCTGCTCGAAGCTGCCCGCGGAGTATTGCGTGATCGGGCTCGGGTCGGGGAAGCCGCAATCCCACGCCGGACCTCTGCGCACGGCGTTCGACGCGAAGCGCTTGATCACGGCGGCCGCGAGCGGCGCCGAGATCGCGATGAACACGAACACGAGGAGACCGCTATACGAGCTCTCCGTCTCCGCGACCGGCACGATGGATCGCCACGCGATATCGGCCTGTGCCGGCAACCGCCCGCCGAGCAGGTCGAGCGTGATCGGCGATACCGCATCGATGACGGCGCCGGGCAGGATGCCCGCCGCGACGCAGAGCGCAGCGAGGCCGATCATCGCGGCAAGCGACCAGCGCTCGACGTCCCGCGCGGTTTCGGCGACCGGCGACCGCGGCCGGCCGAGGAACGTGATGCCGAACGCGCGGACGAAGCATGCCGCCGCGAGGGCGGCGGCGAGCGCGAGCAGCCCGCCGATCGCGGGCACCATCAGCTTCAGGCCCCACTGCGGCAGGTCCGGGCTCTGCAGCACGGCCTGGAACGTGAGCCATTCGGACACGAAGCCGTTCAGCGGCGGCAGCGCCGAGATCGCGACGCAGCCGACGAGGAAAACGAAGCTCGTCGCCGGCATGCGGTGGATCAAGCCGCCGAGCTTCTCCATGTTGCGCTCGCCGGTCGCGGTGAGCACGGCGCCGGCGCCGAAGAACAGCAGGCTCTTGAACAGCGAGTGATTCAGCACGTGGAAGAGCGCAGCCGTCAGCGCGAGCGCGGCCGCGACGTCGAAGCCGTTCGCCGCGAACGCGAGCGAGAGGCCGAGCCCGATGTAGACGATGCCGACGTTCTCGACGGTGCTGTACGCGAGGAGGCGCTTGAGATCTCGCTGCATCAGCGCGTAGAGCACGCCGAGCACCGCGGTCGCCCCGCCCGCCGCGAGCACGACCATGCTCTGCCACGCGGCCGGCTCCCCGATCAGATCGAAGACGATCCGGACGAACCCGTAGATCGCGACCTTCGTCATCACGCCGCTCATCAGCGCCGACACGTGGCTCGGCGCGGCCGGGTGAGCGAGCGGGAGCCACGCGTGCAGCGGCACGAGGCCGGCTTTCGAGCCCGCGCCGAGCAGCACCAGCGCGAGCGCGAGCCCGGTCGTCACCGGGCCGTGCGCCGCGGCTCGGATCGCGTCGAACGCGTAGTCGCCTTCGGCGCCGGCCAGGAGCCCGAAGCCGAGCAGCAGCGCGAGCGTGCCGAAGCTCGCCATCACGAGATACACGAAGCCCGCGCGGGCGTTGTCCGCGCTTTCGTGGTGCGCGAGCACGAGCGCCCACGACGCGAGCGACATCAGCTCCCACGAGAACAGGAACGTGAACGCGTCGTCCGCGACGACGACTAGATTCATCGCGCCGACGAAAAGCGAGAACGCCGGCAGGACGCGTCCCGGGGCTTCCTCGTGCCGGCCGTAGCCGATCCCGTAGAGGCTCGCCGCGGCCGCGCCGAGATTGACGACCGTCAGGAAGAACGCCGCGAGCGCGTCGATGCGGAAGTGCGCGCCGAGCCACGGCAATCCGAGCGGCAGGACCGCCGCCGAGACCGTATCGGGCGTGGAAAGCAAATGCCCGAGCGATGCGACGCACGCCGCGAGCGACAGGCCGAGCGTCGCCGAGTAGACGAACGCGCTCGTGCCAGCGCGGCGACCTGCGCCGATCGCGAGCACGCCGACGGCGACGAAGCCGCCTGTGCAAAGCAGGACGAGCTCGACTACGGACACGGGTGAGTGAGTGCTCCGGCGGGTGGGCGTCCGTCCCGAACGATCGAGTGCGCCCGACCGATCGCTCCCTTACCAAACAAAGCCCGCCGCGCGTTCACTGGGCGCGCACGTGCGCGGAAAGGCGGCGCTGATCAGGCGCGACATCAATACTCGAACTGCGCAAGAAGCGCAAGCGCGGGATTCACGCAGCGGCCGGTTTCTCGGTTTCTGTGCGACGGCATCCGTGACGCACGGACGCCGTCGTCAGGCTGCGTCTTCTCGAGCGTACGTGCCGTCCGCGAGGAGTCGCGCGCAGAGCAGCTCGGAGCCGGCGAGGCGCACGCCGGCGCGGCGCGCCGAGCGCAGCTCGAGCTCGCTCGGCGCGCGGGTCGTCGTGATCTCGAGAATCTTCGGATGGATGTAGCTGCGCCGCGTGATCGCCGGCGTGTTCGCGAGGCGCCTGGCTGCGGCCGTCGTCGCTTCCTTGATCGTGAGCGATCGATCGCGTGCGGCGATCCAGGTCTCGACGACGGTGACCGTGCCGATCCACGTGCGGAAGTCCTTGGCCGTGATGTCGGTGCCGCTCACTTCGCGCAGGTAGTCGTTGAAACGCGCCGAGTCGACTTCCCGCACCGTCCCTGCGGAGCGGTAGCGGAAGAGCCGCTGTCCCGGCAACTCTTCGCAGCGCAGCAGGATCCTCGCGAGCCTGCGGTCGCTCAGGCGCATCTCGACGAGCTTGCCGGATTTCGCCTTGAACCTGAGACCGATCCGGGCGCCGTCGATCGTCGCGTGCCGGCTTTCGAGCGTCGTCAGGCCGACCGTGCCGTTCTCCTCGAAGTAGCTGCGGTTGCCCACGCGGATCCCGGTGAGGTCGAGAAGCTGCGCCGCCGCGGCGAGCACGGCGGGCTCGTCGGACTTCGCGACAGCGAGGTCCTGCTCGATACGGCGGCGAATGCGCCCGAGCACGCGCGCGAAGTCGGCGAGGCGTGTGTACTTCGAGCGCTCCTGCTGCTCGCGCCACTCCGGATGGTAGATGTATTGCTTTCGGCCCTTCTCGTCGCGTCCGGTCGCCTGGATATGGCCGCGGGGATCGATGCAGAGCCAGACGTCGGTCCACGCAGGCGGCACCGCGAGCGCGGCGACGCGGCGTTTCTCGGCCGGATCACGCACCGGCGCGCCCGTTGCGTCGAAATACGCGAACCCGCGTCCGCACCGCCGGCGCGTCAGGCCCGGCTCGTCGCAGTTCACGTAGCGGAGGGCAGCCTCCGACCGTCGGATCGGGACGGCGCCGGCTCGGTCCGGCCGGCGTGGCTGTGGGATGGCGGCGATCGGAGAATCCTCGGTGGGGCGGTACGAACGGCAGCCTGCGAGCAATTCTCGTGCCATCCGCGCTGCAGGGGCGACGGGCCGGCTCATCCGCGTGCTCGGCGTGCGCGCTCGAACGCGTACCAGCCGATGCCAAGGAGAGCGATCCACCCGAGTCCGAGCCAGCCCATCGTTCCGCCGAACGCGCCTTCGAGCATCAGCCAGTCGCTGTCCGGCACGATGTCGGTGTACGTCTGATCGAGCTTCACGAGAAAGACCCATCCTGCATGGAAGCCCCCGGAGACGCCGATGTGCCCGAAGCGCACACGCAGCGCGCCGAGAAAGAGCCCGGCCGCGAACAGCGCGAGGAACGCGTCGAGAGGGACCTCGCTCCGCGCGATGCTCGAGAGTCCGCTCGTCCAGCGGATCTCCTCGGCCGGCAACGGTGCGCCGAGGAAATGCACGGCCGCGTAGACGGCGCTGACGATCGATACCGCAAGCGTTACCGGCAGCCGAGCGAGCGGCGCGAGCAGCGCGCCGCGAAAGTAGCTTTCCTCGATCAACCCGATGACGAGCGCCGCGATCAGCGCGTAGCCGGCATACGCGGCGACGTGCGCCAGGGACGCGGGCGCTTCGGCGGGGGCTCGAACGCCGAGCAGCAGGAATGCCGCGATCAGCGGGGACACGGCGAGAATGCCGAGCGCGAAACCGCGCACGAAGCCGCGGCGGAAGACCGGTGCGCTGCAGCCGAAGCCGAACGTCGCCCGCGTCACGAGCCTGCGCGCCGGT
The DNA here is from genome assembly GCA_964553875.1 of uncultured Gammaproteobacteria bacterium. Lineage (GTDB taxonomy): Bacteria > Pseudomonadota > Gammaproteobacteria > Steroidobacterales > Rariloculaceae > ZC4RG20. Next base: position 21,100 of record CAZKNH010000012.1, read on the forward strand.
GCCGCGTCGCGCGCGTCGCCGTGTGCCGGCGCGCTCGCGCCGCGTCCGCTCGCGAGATAGAGCGGCAGCAGAAAGAGCAGCATCGACGCGGCGACGCGGTGGAGCACCGAGTCGAACGCGGGATCCGCAACGTGCGAAAGCGCGGTATGGACCGGGAACGCGGCGAGCGCACCGACGGCGATGGCCGCGGCGAGATAGGCGCAGAGGCCTGCCACGGGCGTCCATGAGACGTCGCGCACCGCCGAAGCCGCGTCGGCTACCGGTAGCGCCCGTAGCGTTCGAGGACCTCGATCTTGTAGCCGTCCGGGTCCTGCACGAAGAAGAAGCGGGCCATGACTTCGCCGCCGTGCCGCATTTCCTTGATCGCGGTCGGCGCGTAGCCGAGCGCGTCGAGGCGCGTGCGCTCGCCCTCGAGGTCGTCGACGCAGACCGCGACGTGGCCGTATCCGTCGCCGTGCGTGTACGGTGCATCGCGCCCCTTGTTCAGCGTGAGCTCGATCTCGAAGTCGTTCTCGTCGTTGCGCAGGTAAACGAGCGTGAAATCGTCGAAGTCGAAACGATCGGCGACCTCGAGCCCGAACGCCTTCGCGTAGAAGTCGAGCGACTTGTCGAGGTCCCGCACACGGACCATCGTGTGGATTACCTTCGCCATGGGGTTCCTCCGGACTGGTTCGGGCCCGGCGAGTGCCGCCGCGGCCGTTTCCCGCTAACATTCCGCGAGGAGCGCGGCCCTCGGGAACGAGCGCCGTTGCACCGGTGCCGGCGCTCCGAGGCCTCGACGGGCAAGTAAAAGCTTCAGCGGGGCGCCAGGACGATTCTGCCGGCTCGGAGAAATCGATGGCAACCGAAGACAAGTGCTGCACGATTGCGCCCTATTTCAAGGTCCACGCCGGGCAACTCGAAGCGTTCAGGAAGCTCTGCGAGCGGTTCGTCGAGAAGACGCGCACGGAGCCGAAGTGCCTCTACTACGGCTTCACGTTCAACGGCGACCGCGTCCACTGCCGCGAAGGGTACGAGGACGCCGACGGCTTGCTCGCGCACGTCGATAACGTCGGCGCGCTCCTCGAGGAGGCGGTCACGATCGCCGACGTCGAGCGGCTCGAGATCCACGGGCCGGCGGAAGAGCTCGCGAAGATCCGCGAGCGCTTGAGCCATCTCGACGTCGAATATTTCACGCTCGAGCACGGATTCAGGCGCGGCGCGCGGTAGCGAGACGACCCGCTCCGCGCGTTCGAGGGGCAGTTGAAGCTCGTCGCACCGTCCGACCTCCCGGGAACGCTCGCGAACCGCTTTCGCCGCGTGATGGAGCGGCTCGCGGACGCGCCGGTCGAGCTGCCGGATGCGCTCGCGCTCGACGCGGCGAGAGTCGCGACGGTCAGCGACTTCGTCGTCACCGTGCTCGAGCGCCACGGCCCCGCGCTCCTCGACAGGCTCGCCGACGCCTCGGCGCTCGAAGCGGACGCGCTTGCCGCGCGTCTCGATCTCGCGGGGGTTGGCGACGCGGACGCGATGGCCCGTTTGCGGCGGGTCCGCAACGTCGAGATGGCGCGCCTCGCGTGGCGCGATCTCGCGGGCTCGAGCACGATCGAGCAGAGCCTCGCGGATCTCTCGACGCTCGCGGACGCGCTGATTCGCGCCGCGCTCGCGCATGCGGCGGAGCAACTCGAGCCGCGTTTCGGCCGGCCGGTCGACGAGCACGGGGCGCCCGCGCCGCTCCTCGTTCTCGCGATGGGCAAGCTCGGCGGGCGCGAGCTCAATTTCTCGTCGGACGTCGATCTCGTGTTCCTGCATCCGGACGGCGTGCGTCTCGACGGCCGCGACGCCGATCCTGCCGAGTACTACCGCCGGCTCGCGCAGGCGCTGATCCGGCTGCTCGATCGGACGACGGACGACGGCTTCGCGCTCCGCGTCGATACGCGCCTGCGCCCGTTCGGCCAGAGCGGTCCGCTCGTCGTCGGCCTCGCCGCGTTCGAGGCCTATCTGGTGCAGCACGCGCGCGACTGGGAGCGCTACGCGTACGTGAAGGCACGGCTCGTCACCGGCGAAGCGCACGGGGCGTCGGTGTTCGACGAGATCCTCACGCCCTACGTCTACCGTCGATACCTCGACTACGGCGTATTCGACGCGCTCCGGCAGATGAAGCGGTTGATCGAGCAGGAGGTCGCGCGCAAGGAGATGGTCGATCACGTGAAGCTCGGCCCGGGCGGCATTCGCGAGATCGAGTTCATCGTGCAGGCCTTCCAGCTCGTGCGCGGCGGACGTGACCCGCGGCTCCGCACGCCGTCGCTGCTCGAAGTGCTGCCGCGCCTCGCGACGGAGCGCGAGCTTGGGCGCGACGCCGCCGAGCGGCTCGGCGCGGCGTACCGTTATTTGCGCACGGTCGAGAACCGGCTCCAGGCGTTGGACGACCGGCAGACGCACGTTCTTCCGGCCGACGACGAGGCCCGCGCGCGCCTCGCCTATGCGTTCGGCGAGCCCGACTGGGGCGCGTTCGCCGAGCGTTTGGCGGAGCACCGCGCCGCCGTCCAGCGCGAGTTCGAGCGCATCGCGTGGGACGGACGGGGCGCACGCCGCGGCGGCGACGACGAAAGCACCGACGCCTACCAGGCCTGGGAGGCGGGCGATATCGACGCGATCCTCGCCGGCACGCCGCTCGCGGGGAACGGCGCCGTCGCGCGCGAGCTCGAGGCGCTCAGGACCGGCGGCCTCTACCAGCGGATGGACGAGCAGAGCCGGCGCCGGCTCGCGGCGGCCGTGATCGGCACGATCGGCCCGCTGGCGCAGCAGCCGGCTCCCGCGGAGACGCTGCGGCGCGTGCTCGCTGTGTACCAGGCGGTCTGCCGGCGAAGCGCTTACCTGGCACTCCTGAACGAGAACGCGCCGGCGCTCGAGCGGCTCGTGTCGCTCGCGGGCCAGAGCGCGATGCTCGCGCGGCGGATCGCCGAGCACCCGCTCCTCCTCGACGAGCTGCTCGACCCGCGGATCCTCGAGTATCCGCCGACGCGCGAGGAGCTCGCGGAGATGTTCGAGAGCCGCGTCGCACGCGCCGGCCAGGACGTCGAGGCGCGCCTCGAGGCGATGCGGGAGTTTCAGCGGACGGCCGTGTTCCGCGTCGCGGTCGCGGATCGGCTCGGCCGCCTGCCGCTGATGAAAGTGAGCGACCGCCTGACCGACATCGCCGAGCTCGTCCTCGAGTTCGCGCTCGAGACGGCGTGGAGCGAGCTCGTCGCGAAGCACGGCGTGCCGAAGTACGGCGAGCCGCCCGAGCTCGAGGAGGCGGGCTTCGCCGTGATCGGCTACGGCAAGCTCGGCGGGCTCGAGCTCGGCTACAGCTCCGATCTCGATCTCGTGTTCCTGCACGACTCCTCCGGCAGCCATCAGGAGACGACTGGCCCCGCCGTGATCGATAACGCGCGGTTCTTCTCGCGCCTCGTGCAGCGCCTGATCCATTTCCTGACGATCCAGACGAGCTCCGGGCGGCTCTACGAGGTCGATACGCGGCTCAGGCCGAGCGGCCGCGCCGGCCTCATGGTCGCGAGCCTCGACAACTTTCGCCGCTACCAGCGCAACGAGGCATGGGTCTACGAGCATCAGGCGCTCCTCCGCAGCCGCCCGCTCGCGGGCTCCCGCTCGATCCGCGCCGCGTTCGAGGCCGAGCGGCGCGAGATCCTCATCCATCACGTCGCCCGCGACCGGTTGAAGGACGAGATCGCGAAGATGCGGGCGCGGATGCGTGCGGAGCTGTCGCTCGGCGGTCCCGGGCGCTTCGACCTGAAGCAGGACGCGGGCGGAATCGCCGACATCGAGTTCCTCGTCGACTACCTCGTGCTGCGGCACGCGCCTGAGCATCCCGAGCTCGTCGAGTACCCGGACAACGTCCGGCAGATCGAGGGCCTTGCGGCGGCGGGGCTCCTTCCGGAGGACCGCGCCGCGCGGCTCAAGGACGCGTATCTCGCGCTGCGGCAACGGGTGCACGAGCTCGCGCTCGACGAGCGGGGGCGCGTCGTCGACGCGGCCGAGCTCGCCGACGTCCGGGCGTTCGTCACGGCGTGCTGGGACGAGGTCTTCGGCGGCGATACGGCCTCGGCTTCCGTATAATCCGCGCTTTCCCCGGACTGCGACGGAGAGCAGCGGTGCGCGAGCGACACGGCAGAGTCGACGAGAACCTGAAAACCCCGAACGCGGAGTGGACGTACACGGTCACGCCCGACGACTTGCCTCTGCACTGTCCGTTGCCCGAGATGTACCTGTGGAACTCGCACCCGAAGGTCTACCTGCCGATCGAGGCGACCGGCGAGGCGAAATGCCCGTACTGCAGCGCGACCTATCGGCTGATCAGGGACTGACCCCGCTGCTGGGCCACATCAACCTCGCCCACACGTATCGGGGCGGCGAGCGCCAGACGGAGCTCTTGATCCGCGGTCTTTCGGCCTACCTGCCCCGACAGCGCGCGGTCGTGCGCGCCGGCCGGCCGCTCGCAGAGCGGCTCAAGGACGTACCGGGCGTCACGGTCGTTCCGGTCGACGGCCGGCTCGGTGCGGTTCGCGCCGTGAAGGGCTGCCGTCTCGTGCACGCGCACGAGACCGCCGGGGCGCAGGTCGCGCTCCTGCGGCACTTGCTGTCGAAGACCCCGTACGTGATCACGCGCCGAGTCGACAAGCGGCCGAAGTCCGATCCGTTCACGCGTGCGATGTACTCGCGTGCCGCCGCGATCGCAGGGTTGTCGAGCGCCGTCGTGCGGTGCCTCAAGAGCTACGACCCGACGCTCGAGCCGCTGCGCATCCCGAGCGCGGCGAGCGGCGTCCCGAGCGACCCCAAATGGGTCGAGGCGTTCCGCGCCCGTTTCCCGGGCAAGTTTCTGGTCGGGCATGTCGCGGCGCTCGATGTGGCGCACAAGGGGCAGCTCACGCTCGTCGCCGCGGCCGCGAAGCTCGAGCGCGACTACCCGGAGATCCATTTCATCATCGTCGGCTCGGGGCGGGACGAGGAGCGCCTGCGCCAGGCCGCGGCGCCGCTGTCGAACATGTCGTTCATGGGGTGGGTCGACAACGTCGGCGACTACCTCGCGTCGTTCGACATCTTCGTGTTCCCGTCGAAGCACGAAGGGCTCGGCTCGATCCTGATCGACGCGATGCAGTTCGGCCTGCCGATCGTCGCGACGGCGGTCGGCGGCATTCCCGACCTGGTCATCGACGGCGAGAACGGCATCCTGATCGGCGAGGACGACGCGGACGCTCTCGCCGCGGCGATCACGCGCTTGTTTTCGGACGCGGCATTGCGCGATGCTATCGCGCGCGCCAACCGGCTGCGCGCCGGCGACTACCGACCTGAGATCATGACCGCGCGTTACCTCGGGCTCTACCGTGAGCTGGTGCCGGATCTCGCGCCGTCGTCGGACGGTGTAGTGTCGTGATCGTCGTCACCGGCGGCGCCGGATTCATCGGCAGCAACATCGTGCGTGCGCTCTGCGCGCGCGGCGAGGCCGTCGTCGTCGTCGACGATCTGACGGACGGGCGCAAGTTCCGCAACCTCGTCGACAGCGACATCGCGGACTATTGGGACCGCGACGCCGCGCTCGAGCGGCTCAGGAGCCTCTCCGTCAAGCCGCGCGCCGTGCTGCACCAGGGCGCGTGCGCGGTCACGACGGAGTGGGACGGCCGCTATATGCTCGACGTCAACTACCGCTACTCCGTCGATCTTCTCGAGTACTGCATCGCCGCCCGCGTGCCGCTGATTTACGCGTCCTCGGCGTCGGTGTACGGCAAGAGCCGCACGTTCGTCGAGCACGATCCTTCCGCGGAGCGGCCGCTCAACGTCTACGGATACTCGAAGCTTTTGTTCGACCGCTACGTGCGGCGTCGTCTCGCGGACGCCCGCTCGCAGATCGCGGGGCTGCGCTACTTCAACGTCTACGGACCGAACGAAGCGCACAAGGGGCGCATGGCGAGCATCGTCTACCATCTGCACCGGCAGGTAGCCGAGAGCGGTGAAGCGAAGCTGTTCGACGCCTACGACGGCTATGCCGCCGGCGAGCAGCGGCGGGATTTCGTGCACGTCGACGACGTCGTCCGTGTGAACCTGTGGCTGCTCGATAACCCCGACGTCTCCGGGATCTTCAACGTCGGCACGGGCAGGAGCGCGAGCTTCAACGACGTCGCGCGCGCGGTGATCCGTTGGCACGGCCGCGGCGCGATCCGCTACATCCCGTTCCCCGAGGACTTGAAGTCGAGCTATCAGAGCTTCACGGAAGCCGATATCGGCGCGCTGCGCCGTGCGGGCTACGCGCACGAGTTTCTCGACGTGGAAGCGGGGGTCCCGGCCTATCTCGGCGCGCTCGGCAGGGACTCGTGAGCGATCGCAAGCTGCTCGTCGTCGGTCCTTCGTGGGTCGGCGACATGGTGCTCGCGCAGGCGCTGTACAAGCTCCTCGCCGAGCGCTACGCGCGTCCGATCATCGATGTCGTTGCGCCGGCCTGGTCGCTGCCGTTGCTCGAGCGCATGCCCGAGGTCGCACGCGGGATCGAGCTCGCGGCCGCGCACGGCGAGCTCGCGCTCGGCGAACGGCTCGCGCTCGGCCGGCGCCTCGCGAGCGAAGGCTACGAGCGCGCGATCGTGTTGCCGCGCTCGTTCAAGGCCGCGCTCGTGCCGTTCTTCGCGCGCGTGCCGGTGCGGACCGGCTTCCGCGGCGAGGCGCGCTACGGGCTCGTCAACGACATGCGGCCGTTCGACGCCGCGATCCTCGATCAGACGGTCAAACGCTTCGTCGCGCTCGGCGTCGAGCGAGGCGAACCGCTGCCTGCGACGCTGCCTTCCCCCGCGCTCGACGTGCGGCCCGAGAATTTCGCGGCGCTCGCCGAGCGCCTCGGGCTTGCGAACGACGTGCCCGCGGTCGCGCTGATGCCGGGCGCCGAGTACGGTCCCGCGAAGCGCTGGCCGATCGAGCGCTTCGCGGAGCTCGCCGCGCGGCTCGCGGCGGACGGGCTCGGCGTCTGGGTCCTGGGCTCGCGGAAGGAGCGCGAGCTCGGCGACGCGATCGAGCGCGCTGCGCCCGGGCGGGTCCGCAACCTCTGCGGTGACACGCGCCTCGAGGACGCGGTCGACGTGCTCGCCGCGGCGGCGGCCGCGGTCACGAACGATTCGGGACTGATGCACGTCGCGGCCGCGGTCGGAACGCACGTCGTCGCGATCTACGGATCGTCGAGCCCCGACTTCACGCCGCCGATGACGACCGCGAAGACCGTCGTGCGTCTCGGTCTCGACTGCAGCCCGTGCTTCGAACGGCACTGTCCGCTCGGGCACCTTCGCTGCCTCCGGGACATCGGCGTCGACACGGTGCTCGCGGCGGCGCGCACGGCGGTTGCCGGATCGAGCTCGCGCGGCGCGGAAGCCTCTCCTGGCCGGCGAATCGGCCCGATCGCCAATGACTCGATGGACCGCTGAAGGATGACCGAGGAGCGGATCATTCACGCAGGCGCCGCATTCGTCATTCACGACGCGGCGGTCGCAGAGCACGACGTCCTCTGCCTTTTCGACGGCGCTTACGTCGAGCGCGAGACGCGGCGGCTCGACGAGCGCACCGGCCGCGGCAGCGTGCGCGTCGTCGACCGCGGCGACGAGCGCTGGGTGCTGCGTCATTACCATCGCGGCGGCGCGATCTCGCGGTTCGTGGAGGACCACTACCTCTGGACCGGGCTCGATCGGGCGCGCTCGTTCCGCGAATGGCGGCTGCTCGCGCGCCTCGCCGATCTCGGGCTCCCGGCGCCGCGGCCCGTCGCCGCGCGCGTCGTCCGCAGAGGCCTCGCGTATCAGGCGGACATCGTCACGCACTACCTGCCGGATACCCGCCCGCTGTCGGCGTTCCTCGACGAGGGGCGTTCCCTCGACGGGTTGTGGCGGGAAATCGGCCGGATGGTGCGCGCGTTCCATGACCACGGCGTGCATCATCCCGATCTGACCGCGCACAACATCCTGCTCGACTCGAGCGGACGGACGTTCCTCGTCGACTTCGACAACGCGAAGATCCGCGCACCGGGGCCGTGGCGCGAGGCGGGTCTCGCGCGTCTCGAGCGCTCGCTCAGAAAGGTCGCGCTCGAGACCGGCGGCGAGTTCGACGAGCGAGGCTGGCGCGAGCTCGAGGCGGGCTACCGGGCCGGGTAGCCGCGCCGCTCGCCGTTACACCTTGCGATAGAGGTCGGGCAGCGGCGCAGGCCGGCCCTTGAACTTCTTGTAGACCCACAGGTACTGCTCGGGCGCCTTGCGGATATGCGCCTCGAGCAGCTCGACCCACTTGCGGGTGTCGCGCTCCGGATCGTCGCTCGGGACACCTTCGAGCGGCGGCAGGATCGTCACCTCGTAGCCCGCGGTGCCGGGCAGGCGGCGGAAGAAATAGGGCACGACGAGCGCATTGCCGATCTGCGCGAGCTTCGACATCGCGACGTTCGTCATCGCCGGCTCCCCGAAGAACGGCAGCAGCGCGCTCTGGTTGCCCAGATAGGTCTGATCGGGCAGGTACGCGACGATGCGGCCGCGCTTCAGCGCCTTCACGATCCCGCGGACGTTGTCGCGCGGGAACTGCTCGTCGACATAACGGCTGCGGCCGCGGCGGATCAGCACGTCCATCATCTCGTTGCGCTGCGAGTGGTACATGCAGTCGATGCCGGGCCATGCGTCGACGAGGACGCCGAAGCCGACCTCGAGCGGCGTGAAATGCGCGCTGACGAGCAGCACGCCGCGCCGCTCGGCGCGGGCCCGCTCGAGATGCTCGAGGCCGTCGATGCGGACGAGCTTCCTCAAGCGCTCGGGCGTGCTGAACCAGCCGATCCCCATCTCGGCGAACGAGATGCCGATCGCCTCGAAGTGGCGGCGGCGGAGCGCGGCGCGCTCCTCGGGCGTGAGCTCTGGAAAGCACGTTGCGAGGTTGATCTCGACGATCCGGCGGCGGCGGCGCATCAGCGTCGCGAGCACCGCGCCGAGCGCGCGGCCGATCGCGAGCTGCACCGGAAACGGCAGCTTCGCGATGAGCTTGAGCCAGCCGAGGACGAGCCACGTCGGCCAGTAGCGCGGCGCGCGGAAGCGGCGGAGCGAAAGCTCGTCGCCGGGCTTGCGTGGTTGGTGATGACCGAAGGCCGTGTCGGCCTCGCCTGGCGTGCGCGCGCTCATGCCGGACGGCGGACGGCCTCGTACACGTCCGGATACGGCGCGGGGCGTCCTTTGAAGCGCTGATGGATCCACAGGTACTGCTCGGGGCAGAGCCTGATGTACTCCTCGAGGCGGCGGTTCAGGCGGGTGACGTCGGCCACCGGGTCGTCGCTCGGAAAATTCTCGAGCGGCGGAAGGATGTCGACGACGTAACGCGCCTCGTTCGGCAGCCTGCGATAGAAGTAGGGCAGGACCACCGCGCCCGTGCGCGCGGCGATCCTGCAGATCGCCGTGTTCGTCATCGCCGGAACGCCGAAGAACGGGACGAGCGCCGAGCCCTTGCGTCCGTAGCTCTGGTCAGACGCGTACCAGACGACCGAGTTGCGGGCGAGGCTGCGGATCATCGCGCGCACGTTGTCCTTCGCGAACGTCTCGTCGACGTTGCGGCTGCGGCCGCGGGCCATCACGCGGTTGACGACCGGATTGCGCTGCTCTTTGTACATCCCGGAGATCCGCGGGCACAGCGGACGCAGCGCCGGGACGTTGAACTCGAGCGACGTGAAGTGCGCGGAGTAGAGGATCACGCCGCGGCCGCGCTCGAGCGCCGAGCGCAGGTGCTCTTCGCCGTTGATCGTCACGCGCCGCTTGATCTCGTCGACGGGCCCGAACCAGCCCATTGCGGTTTCCGCGAGCGACGCACCGAGCGCCTCGAAGTGCCGCTCGACGAGCGCGGCGCGCTCGGCCGGCGAAAGCTCCGGCATGCAGAGCTCGATGTTGCGCTCCGCGATGCGCCTTCGCCTGCCCATCATGCGCCACGCGATGCGGCCGAGGCGCCTGCCGATCTCCAGCTGCCACTCGAACGGGAGCAAAACGAGCGCACGCATCGCGACGTACGCGAGCCATGCCGCGACGAAACGCGGTGCGGCGAGCGGAAGGCTCCAGAAGCGACGTCTCTCGGCAGGCATTGCGAAACGGCGTAGGAACAAGAAAAATCGGCGCCATTCTAGCAGCCGCGTCTTCTGCGGCACGGAATCAAACGGACGGCGACGGGTCCAACAGAGGCCGGTCGCTCGAGCGCACGGCACCATGCTCCGACGGCCGTGCCCGCTCCGAAGGCGCTTGAAAAGCGTCGATTGGACCGCATTCTTGTCAGAACGTTTCGAGATTTGGAGATCGTATGAAGCGGATACTGCTGTTCGTCGCCACCAACCTCGCGGTGCTGGTCGTGCTGTCGGTGGTGCTGCAACTGCTCGGCATCGAGTCGTTGCTGGCCGAGCAGGGCACGCGGCTCGATTTGCAGGCGCTTCTGATCTTCTCCGCAGTCATCGGCTTCACGGGCTCGCTCATCTCGCTCGCGATGTCGAAATGGACGGCGAAGCATCTCACCGGAGCACAGGTCATCGAATCGCCGCGCAACGAGACCGAACGCTGGCTCGTCGCGACCGTGCAGCGCCAGGCACGCGAGGCCGGTATCGAGTGCCCCGAGGTCGCGATCTACGACTCTCCGGACGTGAACGCGTTCGCGACCGGCCCGAGCCGCAACAACGCGCTCGTCGCGGTCAGCACGGGACTCTTGCGTCAGCTCAACCGTAACGAGGTCGAGGCGGTGCTCGGCCACGAGGTGAGCCACGTCGCGAACGGCGACATGGTGACGCTCGCGCTGCTGCAGGGCGTCGTGAACACGTTCGTCATCTTCCTGTCCCGCGTCGTCGGCTTCATCGTCGACCGCGTCGTGTTCCGCACGGAGCGCGACTACGGTCCCGGCTTCTTCATCGCGTCGCTCGTTGCGCAGATCGTGTTCGGCATCCTGGCCAGCATGATCGTCATGTGGTTCTCCCGCCAGCGGGAGTTCCGTGCGGATGCGGGCGGCGCCAGGCTCGCGGGGCGCCACAACATGATCGCGGCGCTCGAGGGCTTGAGGCGCGTGCACGGCCCGGACGATAGCGGTCTGCCGGAGCCGATGCAGGCGTTCGGCATCTCGGGCGGCCATGTGGGCGGCTTGAAGCGGCTCTTCCTGTCGCATCCGCCGCTCGAGGAGCGGATCGCGGCGCTCAAGAGCGCCGCCTGACGCGGGGCTCGCACGGCTTCGTGTCGTCCAAGCCGATCCGCGACGTCGTCTTCGACCTCGGCGGGGTCCTCGTCGACTGGAATCCCCGGTATCTCTTCCGGGATCACCTGGGCGGCGATCCGGCCGAGGTCGACGCGTTCCTCGCGTCCGTGTGCACGCCCGAATGGCATGCGCGGCTCGACGGCGGCGCGTCGTTCGACGCGGAGACACGTGCGTTGGCGGAACGATTCCCCGAGCACGCGCGCTGGATCTCGTGCTACGCCACGATGTGGGAGCGGATGTTCAGAGGGGCGTTCGACGAGTCGGTCGCGTGCCTCGAGCTCCTCGCCGAGCGGGGATACCGGCTCCATGCCCTGTCGAACTATCCGGCGGAGCACGTGCGGTTCCTCTACCGGCGGTTCCCGTTCATGCAGCGCTTCGAGACCGTCGTGCTGTCCGGGCTGCTCGGCCGCTCGAAGCCGGACGAGGCGATCTACCGCTACGTTCTCGAGCGCATCGGCGGGCGGCCCTGCGTCTTCGTCGACGACAGGCCCGAGAACGTCGCCGCCGCGGCCCGGGTCGGCATGCATGCGATCGAGTTCGAGCGACCGGACGGCGTCGGGCGGCTCCTCGCGTTTCTCGGCGAAGGTTCCGACTCTTCCGTTGAAATCGGCGCTCCGTTTCAATAGAGTCCGGACCCGATGCAAGCACGTCCAGCCGTCCGTCTGCTGACCGCGGTCTCGCTCGTCCTGGCGAGCGGCGTCGCTTTCGCTCAGGCCGCGCTGATCCGTCATCACGAGATTGCCGACGAGGTGCTCGTCGTGAAGTCCGAGCGCAAGCTCTATCTGTTGAAGGACGGGGAGGTGCTGCGCGAGTTCAACATCTCGCTGGGGCTCCGGCCCGTGGGTCCGAAGGAGCGCGAAGGAGACTATCGCACGCCCGAGGGACGCTACGTGCTCGAGTCCCGCAATCCGTCCAGCGATTACTTTCTTTCGATCAAGGTGTCGTATCCGAACGCCGAGGATCGAGCGAGGGCCAAGGCCTTGGGCGTCGATCCGGGCGGACAGATCATGATCCATGGCCTGCCGAACAATCCGCGGCGCGACGAGAAGAGCTACCTCGGCTGGGATTGGACGGACGGCTGCATCGCGGTCTCGAACTCGGACATGATCGACATCTGGCTGATGACCCGAGACTCGACGCCGATCGAGATTCGGCCGTAAGGCTCTGTCGGCATCCTTCCGATGCCGCGCACCATCGAGACATGAAGGCATGGACGTCACGATAGCGCCGGAGGGCGTGCTCAAGGTCCTTTCCCGCTCGGAGGTGAACCAGCTCCGCGGAGCGGGGGACGGCCGGCTCTATGAAGTGTGGCGCCAGTGCTCTCTGGCCGTGCTGAACTCCGGAGCCCAGGGGGACGACGTCCGCGAGATCCTGATGCGTAATCGGGATTTCAGGATATCGATCATCAGCCACATCGGCGGCATCGCGCTCGAGCTCAAGAACGCGCCGGACCACGCGTTCGTCGATGGACAGATGATCCGCGGCATCAGGGAACACCTCTTCGCCGTGCTGCGCGACCTGCTCTATGTGCACGGCGACGTGCTCTCGAGCAACCGCTTCGATCTGACGACGTCCGCCGGCATCACCGACGCCGTCTTCCATATCCTGCGCAACGCCCGCGCGCTGACCGCAGGAGCCGATCCGCGGCTCGTCGTCTGCTGGGGAGGCCATGCGGTCAGCCGCGAGGAGTACGACTATTCGAAGGTGGTCGGCTACGAGCTCGGCCTCCGCGGCATGGACATCTGCACGGGGTGCGGCGCGGGTGCGATGAAAGGCCCGATGAAGGGCGCGACGGTGGGACATGCGAAGCAGCGCGTGCGGAACGCGCGCTACCTCGGGCTCACCGAGCCGACGATCATCGCGGCCGAGGCGCCGAACCCGATCGTGAACGAGCTCGTGATCCTGCCGGACATGGAGAAGCGCCTCGAGGCGTTCGTGCGCCTCGCGCACGCGATCGTCGTCTTCCCCGGAGGCGTCGGCACCGCCGAGGAGATTTTGTACCTGCTCGGCATCCTGTTGAACGAGAAGAACCGGGACGTGCCGTTGCCGGTGATCTTCACCGGTCCCGAGAGCAGCCGTTACTACATGGAGCGCCTGCACGCGTTCATCGGCGACACGCTCGGCGAGGCCGCGCAGTCGAGATACAAGATCATTTTGAACGACCCGCCTGCGGTCGCGCGCGAAGTCGCGGCAGGGCTCGAGGTCGTGCGCGCCGCACGCGCGAAGACGGACGACGCTTACTTCTTCAACTGGCAGCTCGAGATCGGCATCGACTTCCAGCGGCCGTTCCACGCGACACACGAATCGATGGCCGCGCTCGAGCTGCACCGTGACCAGCCGCTCGATCAGCTCGCGGTCAATCTGCGGCGCGCGTTCTCCGGGATCGTCGCGGGCAACGTGCGCGAGGCCGGCATCCGCCTCGTCGAGGAGCACGGACCGTTCGAGCTGCGAGGCGATCGCACGGTCACGAACGCGCTCGACCGGCTCCTCAACGACTTCGTGGCGCAGCGCCGCATGCGTCTTTCCGATCCGTGCAACTACGTGCCGTGCTATCGGATTGTGGGCTGATTCTCATCGGCGTTTCTCGCTTACGTTAACTGCGCGCAAATCACTGACTCTGCGACAATTTTCGGTCGTTGCGACTGAGACCCAGTTCCTGGAGAGCACACGGGTCGCGCGTGTACGTTTACGCGCAGTACGTAACACCGAATTGACGCTGATGAGCGAGCAGAAGTCTCACCGCTTTCGTCCTCCGCTCTACCACACGAAGGCCGCCGGCGCGTCCGCATCGCGACCTTCCGCCGACGTGCGGAACGAGTCGTCGAACGATCAGACGGGCTGGGACGCCTATCGAAAATGGGTCACGCACGTGACGCGGAAGCCTTCAGTGCACCGCTCGCCGATCGACCATTCGATCTACAGCTGGAAGGGCTACCAAAACTGGGCCGACAAAGTCCGTCAGTCGTGGAAGCCCGAGGAAAGCTGATCGGACGAATCGGAATCGTACCGTCTCAAGCGGAGTCGCCCAGCATGGAAGCAAAGAAGAACGGCGGGAAGAATCCCTTTGCCGACATCGCACACTCGCTTGCATGGATCACTTCCGCGATGGATGCCGCAAGGCGCCATAAGGAGCGCATGCGGGATCCGTTCGTCGCGGACGATCGTGCCGACGAGCGCCCCCGGTTATCCGGCGAGCTGCACTGAGAACCCCTCCTGCAGCCGGCTCTTCGTTTCCCCGTATGGAGATCGTCCTGCAGTGGCTCGATGACCTGGACGACGCGGTTTTCGCGGTCGTCCTGGCCTGGGAACGGCTGCGGCGCTACTGCGTCGGGATCGGCGCCGCGTCCGCGGCGGCGCTCGCCGCGAGCGCGATCGTCGCCTCGGACCTCGTGCTCCCGCTCGCGGCCGTCGCGGCCGTCAGCGTGTCGCTCGGAGTGATCGGGGCGGCGGTTGCGGCCGTCGCGGAAGCCAGGAGCAGCGCACCCCGTCGCGCTTGAAAAATAGCAGGCCGGCCCTATCGTAGCCCGTACGTCAATTTCGGGCCGCCTGCCAATGGAGACGACTCCGACGACCCACGGATTCCAGGCCGAGGTGAAGCAGCTGCTTCACCTGATGGTGCATTCGCTTTACAGCAACCGCGAGATTTTCCTTCGCGAGCTGATCTCGAACGCCTCGGACGCGAACGACAAACTGCGCTTCGAGTCGCTGGCGCGTCAGGAGCTCGCGGCGCAAGCCGCGAACCTCGAGATCGTCGTCACGGTCGACGAGCGCGCGAAGACCATTTCGATCGCGGACAACGGCATCGGCATGACGCGCGACGAGATCGTCGAGCAGCTCGGCACGATCGCCCATTCCGGCACGCAGCGCTTCGTCGAGAGGCTGACCGGCGATCAGCGCAAGGACTCGCAGCTGATCGGCCAGTTCGGCGTGGGCTTCTACTCCGCGTTCATCGTCGCGGAGCGCGTCGAGGTCGAAAGCCGTAAGGCGGGGGAGCCGCCCGAGGCAGGCGTCCTCTGGAAATCGGACGGGAAGGGCGAGTTCACGGTCGAGAACCGGACGAAGGCCGAGCCGGGCACGCTCGTCAGGCTCTTCCTGCGCGACGACGCGCAGGAGTTCCTCGATGCGGCCAGGATTCGCGGCCTGATCCGCAAGTACTCCGACCACATCGCGTTCCCGGTGAAGCTGCGCGAAGGCGCGGGAGCCGCCGAGGTCGTCAATCAGGCGAAAGCGCTCTGGACCCGTCCGCGCGGCGAGATCACGGACAGCGAGTACATCGAGTTCTACAAGCACGTCACGCACGATCTCCGGGAGCCGCTCGCATGGACGCACAATCGCGTCGAGGGCAAGCGCGAATACACGTGCCTCCTGTATCTGCCGAGCGTCGCGCCGTTCGATCTGTGGAACCGCGAGGCGCCGCGGGGGCTCAAGCTCTACGTCCAGCGCGTCTTCATCACCGATGCCGCACCGCAGTTCCTGCCGCTCTATCTGCGCTTCGTCCGAGGGGTCGTCGACGCGAGCGACTTGTCGCTCAACGTCTCGCGCGAGCTGCTGCAGGAAGATCCGCACGTCGCGGCCATCAAGTCGGCTTTGACGAAGCGTGTGCTCGACATGCTCGAGCGCCTCGCGAAGGACGAGCCCGAGAAGTACCGCACGTTCTGGCGCGAGTTCGGGACGGTGCTGAAGGAGGGGCTCGCCGAGGACCCCGCGAACCGCGAGCGGATCGCGGAGCTCTTGCGCTTCAGCAGCACGAAGTCCGACGGCGACGAGCAGGACCGGAGCCTCGCGGCGTACGTCGATGCGGCGAGGCCCGAGCAGGACGAGATCTACTACCTGCTGGCGGACACGCTGACGGCCGCGCGCTCGAGCCCCCATCTCGAGGTTCTGAAGTCCCGTGACGTCGAGGTGCTCTTTCTGACGGATCGGCTCGACGAGTGGGTGATGCAATTCCTCGACGAGTACCGCGGCAAGCGGCTGAAAGACGTCGCGCGCGGCGCGATCGACCTGAAGAAGCTCGGCGCGGAGCCGGCCGTCTCGCCCGAGCCGAGCCAGGAAGAGAAGGATTTCCTCGAGCGCGTGAAGGGTGTGCTTCGCGAGCGCGTGCAGGAGGTGCGCTTCAGCGAACGGCTGACCGAGTCCGCGGCCTGCCTGGTGCTCGGCGAGGAGGATCTCGGGCGGCGAATGCGGGAGCTTTTGAAGGCCGCCGGGCACGATGCGCCGGAGAAGGCGCCGAACCTCGAGCTCAATCCCCGCCACCCGTTGATCGAGCGGCTCAAGACCGAACGGGACGACGCCCGGTTCGAGCAGCTCGCGCTCCTGATCTTCGATCAGGCGGCGCTCGCGGAAGGCCGACCGCTCGAGGATCCCGCCGCGTTCGTGAAGCGACTGAACCGCCTGCTCGTCGAGCTCGGCTCCGCCGCCGCGTGAGTCGACGGGCGCGGTTCTTGCAGGTCCGATACGATCACCCCGGCCGCGGAGCAGACATGAATCAGCAGTCGCAGAGCGTCGATGCGAACGTCCTGCCGGAGCGGACGACGGTGCTCGTCGCCTACGTGCTGCACCTCGTCGGCAGTGTCGCGGCCGTCCCGAGCCTGATCGGTCTGCTGCTGAATTATCTGAAGCGCGGCGATGTCGACGAGGCACTCGCAACCCACCATCGCTGGATGATCCGCACCTTCTGGTGGGCGCTGCTGTGGGTCGTCCTCGGCTGGCTCACGACCGTGCTCCTGGTCGGTTGGCTGATCCTCGGTCTCGCGTGGCTCTGGTATGTCTACCGCCACGTGCTCGGGCTGATTCGGCTCGCGAACGGCGAGTCGATGCCGCGATAGCAGGGCGGGAGGTCCACGTGATGCGGCGAACGGCGACGGCCGAACGGCAGTCGATCCCGGGCCCGGCCGGACCGCTCGAGGCCCTGGTCGAAGCAGCGGCGGAGCCGGCTTCGGCCGTTGCGGTCGTCTGTCACCCGCATCCTCTGCACGGCGGCGCGATGACGAACAAGGTCGCGTACACGCTGGCGCGTGCCTTCATGCGGGTCGGCGCGGTCTCCGTTCGCTTCAATTTCCGGGGCGTCGGCGCATCGGCCGGCACTCATACCGGCGGCGAGGGCGAGCGCGAGGACGCGGTCGCGGTCGCGAAGTGGGCGCGCGAAGCCTATCCGGGCCTGCCGCTTTATCTGGGCGGATTCTCGTTCGGCGCCGGTATCGCCGCGAGCGTCGCGAGCGGGCTCGGCGCGGCCGTGCTCGTCACCGTCGCGCCTCCGGTTGCGAGGCTCGCCGGCGGCGTCACACCGCCCGGTTGCCCGTGGCTCATCGTCCACGGCTCGGAGGACGAGCTCGTGCCGCTCGACGACGTCGAGGCGTGGCGGGCCGTGCACGCGCCGAGCGCACGGCTCGTCGTGCTCGAAGGCGCGACGCACTTTTTTCACGGCAGGCTCAAGGAGCTCTCGGAGAGCGTCGAGTCGTTCGTCCGCGACGCGGTCGATCTCGGCGCAGCGAACGCCGTCCGGGCCTGAGGCGGGCCGCACGCGGCGCGCTCGAGCGCGCTTCGCGGCGTTCGTTCGGCTGCATGGACGTCGGCGCGACGACGCCCCGCGTCGTTCGCGCACCAGGCGTTGTCTCGCGCGAGCCGATCAGCCGTCGACGAAGAACTGCTTCTTGAAGCGCACCGTGAAACGGCTCGCTTCGTTGATCGGCGTCACGTCGACGGTGAAGATCAGCGTCTCTCCGTCCGTGATGCCCGTTTCGCCGATGTAGTAGACCGCGGTTCCTTCCTTGATCTCCCGCATATTGATGTTCTTCAGCTGGCCCGTCAGGTTGATCGCGGACGCCGACACGCTGCCGGTAACCGGCGTGCCCATCGTGCCGTCGGTCTTGCGCAGAATGCTGACGTTCAGCATCGCGCGATTCCTGCTCCGGACGATGCCGTATTGCGCGGCGACTTTCTCCGTGAGCTGGTCGGTGCCGATGGCGTTGAAGTGGACGACGTAGTCGCCGAAATCCTTCATGTGCTCGGTGCCGGGGAGAACGACGTCCCGATCGTTCTGCTCCTGGGCGATCGCCGTTTGCGTCGGCTGCTCGCAGGCGGACAGGAAGGCGAAAGTGCCGAGGAGCGGCAGCAGGCGGGCGTGCTTGATCGCATGCTGGATCATGGGAATTCTCCTACAGTCGCCGGCTCCACTATAAACCCATTTCCCGGCAGCCGACAGCCGGCTTCCTGCGCCTAGCGCAGGTACGGGGCGAGCGGCAGCGCGATGGATACGGCCTGGAGGAGGATCAGCACGAGCAGCGGGCTCAGGTCGACGCCCGCGATCGGCGGCACGATTCGCCTCGCGGGCGCGAGAATCGGCTCCACGAGATCCCCGAGCAGCGCGCCGATCGGCGTGTAGCGGCCTTGCCCGATCCAGCTCAGGATCACGTAGACGAAGATCGCGATCGTGTAGAACCAGATCGTGAGGTTGACGAGCCTCAGCACGACCGTGACGGCGAACGTGCCCGCAGGCATCGAAATGCCCGCGAGGGCGAGCAGAACGAACGTCACGATCGCCTCGAGCGCGACGAGCAGCAGGAGCGTCGGCAGATCGATCCCGCGCGCGGAAGGCAGCATCCGGCGTGCCGGGCGGACGAGCGGATTCGTGATCCGCAGGATCACTTCCGCGAACGGGTTGTGAAAGTCGGCCCTCGTCCACTGCATGATGAAGCGCAGCAGGAACGTGAGCACGTAGAGATCCGCGAGAGTCTTGACGAGGAAGATCAGCGCCGTCTGCATGCCGTTCGTCCGGTAGAGCCCGCGGAAAGATAGCACGCGGAGGCTTTTCGCGCGCTCGGGCGGGCTCGATCGCCCGATGCGCCGGCGACCGCCCGCGCGGCGGCCGCGGTGCGGGTCAACGCGCGCGCTCGCCGAAGATCGCGGTGCCGATGCGTACGCACGTCGCTCCCGCCTCGATCGCGATCTCGAAGTCGTCGGACATTCCCATCGACAGTGTATCGACCGTGAAACCGCGCGCCGCGAGGTGCGCATTGAGCGCGGCGAGCCGTTCGAAATGCGCCCGGCTCTCGTCCGGCGCGAGGCCGGCGGGCGGAATCGTCATCAGGCCGCGCAGCGCGAGCCGGTCGGAGCGGGCGATGAAGTCGGCGAGCGGCTCCACCTCGTCGGGCGCGACGCCGCCCTTCTGTGGCTCGCCAGCCAGGTTCACCTGGATCAGGACGTTCAGCGGCGGCGCGTGGTACGGCCGCTGCTCGGCGAGTCGCCTCGCGATCCGTTCGCGATCGACCGTGTGCGCCCAGTGAAAGCGCTCGGCGATGAAGCGCGTCTTGTTGGCTTGGATGCGTCCGATGAAATGCCAGACGATGTCGAGGTCGGCGAGCGCGTCGAGCTTCGCCTCCGCTTCCTGAGCGTAGCTCTCGCCGAAATCGCGTTGTCCGGCCCGATACGCTCGTTGTATCGCTTCCGGCGACTGCTGTTTGCTGACCGCGACGATCGTCACATCGCGCGCGCTTCGGCCTGTGCGTTCCGCCGCAATACGAACGCGCTCACGAATCGTCGTCAGATGCTCCGTGATATCTGTCACGCTTTAGACGTAGCTGCTGGCTATAGTATGAGCACGACGCCTCGAATCCGTCTCGGATCGGGGGCGGTATCGGCTTCAGTTCAAGGATAAGTGATGGCCGCTGTAGATATCGCTCAGCTGCTCGCCTTCGCAGTCAAGAACAACGCGTCCGACCTGCACCTGTCGGCGGGCGTGCCCCCGATCATTCGCGTCGACGGAGACATCAAGCGGATCAATATGCCACCACTGAAGCACAAGGAAGTGCACAGTATGGTATATGACATCATGAACGACAAACAGCGGAAGGACTTCGAGGAGTTCCTCGAGACGGACTTCTCGTTCGAGATCCCGAAGCTCGCCCGCTTCCGCGTGAATGCGTTCAACCAGAACCGCGGCTGCGCCGCGGTGTTCCGTACGATTCCGTCGCAGATTCTCACGCTGGACGATCTCGGCGCCCCCCGGATCTTCAAGGACATCGCGATGCATCCGCGCGGCCTCGTGCTCGTCACCGGGCCGACCGGCTCGGGCAAGTCGACGACGCTCGCCGCGATGATCGACTACGTCAACGAGAACAAGCCGGACCACATCATCACGATCGAGGATCCGATCGAGTTCGTTCACGAGAGCAAGCGGTCGCTCGTCAACCAGCGCGAGGTGCACCGCGACACGCTCGGTTTCAGCGAGGCGCTGCGCTCGGCGCTGCGCGAGGACCCGGACGTGATCCTCGTCGGCGAAATGCGCGACCTCGAGACGATCCGTCTCGCGCTGACCGCCGCCGAGACGGGTCACCTGGTGTTCGGCACGCTGCACACGAGCTCGGCGGCGAAGACGATCGACCGCGTCGTGGACGTCTTCCCGGCCGCGGAAAAGGAGATGGTGCGCAGCATGCTTTCGGAATCGCTGCGCGCCGTCATCTCGCAGACGCTCTTGAAGCGCGTCGGCGGCGGGCGAATAGCGGCGCACGAGATCATGATCGGCACTCCGGCGATCCGTAACCTGATCCGCGAAGGCAAGGTCGCGCAGATGTACTCGGCGATCCAGACCGGCCAGGCCCAGGGCATGCAGACGCTCGACCAGAACTTGCAGGAGCTGCTGGCGAAGGGGCTCATCACGCGGGAAGAGGCACGCTTCAAGGCCGTGATGAAGGAAAACTTCTGATCGACCGCGAATCGTAGCGAAGCGAAAGGGCGGAGATGGAACGCGATCAAGCCGTCAGGTTGATGCAGAACCTGCTGAGGAAGATGGTCGAGCAGAACGGCTCGGACCTCTTCATCACCGCGGACTTCCCGCCGGCGATCAAGATCGACGGCGTGATCAGGCCGTTCGCGGACAAGCCGTTGACCCCGGCGCAGAGCTCGATGATCGTCCGCTCGATCATGAACGACAAGCAGGCGAAGGAGTTCGACGCGACGAAGGAATGCAACTTCGCGATCGCGCCTCAGGGCATCGGCCGGTTTCGCGTGAGCGCGTTCGTCGCGCAGGGCAACGTCGGCGCCGTGATCCGGCAGATCGTCACGAAGATCCCGACGTTCGAGGATCTCGAGCTTCCGCCTCAGCTCAAGGACGTCGCGATGACGAAGCGCGGCCTCTGCCTCGTCGTCGGCGGCACGGGCTCGGGTAAGTCGACGACGCTCGCCGCGATGATCGGCTACCGCAACGAGAACAGCCGCGGGCACATCATCACCATCGAGGATCCGGTCGAGTTCGTGCACACGCATCGCGGCTGCGTCGTCACGCATCGCGAGGTCGGCGTCGACACCGAAAGCTGGCACAACGCGCTGAAGAACACGCTGCGTCAGGCGCCGGACGTCATCATGATCGGCGAGATTCGCGATCGGGAGACGATGGAATACGGCATCCAGTTCGCGGAGACGGGACACCTCTGCGTCGCGACGCTGCACGCGAACAGCGCGAACCAGGCGCTCGACCGCATCATCAACTTTTTCCCGGAGGAGCGCCGGCAGCAGCTCCTGATGGATCTTTCCCTGAACGTGACCGCGCTGATCTCGCAGCGGCTGATCCCGCGCGAGAACGGCATGGGGCGCGTGGCGGCGATGGAGATCATGCTCGCGTCGCCGCTGATCCGCGACCTGATCTTCCGCGGCGACGTCGCCTCGATCAAGGAAGTGATGGCCAAGTCGAACCGGCTCGGCATGCAGACGTTCGACCAGGCGCTGTTCAATCTGTACGAGGACGGCGTGATCTCGTACGACGAAGCGATTCGCAACGCGGACTCGCAGAACGAGCTGCGCCTCAGGATCAAGCTGCAGAGCAAGAGGGAATCCGCGCTCGCGAAGGAGCAAGGCGAGAGCCTGCGGCTGATCGAGGAGGAGCGCGCCCACAAATTCTGATCAGCCGTCGCGCGACCGCCCGGCAGCCGGGGATCGCTCCCAGCGCCGGAAGGAGCGGTCCTCTGGCTTCTACGGATCGGCTTACTACACGAGATGAACGTCAAGCCCCTCTTCAAGCTGATGGTGGACAAGAAGGCGTCCGACCTCTTCTTCACCACCTATGCGCCCGTCATGATCAAGATCGACGGCAAGATCATGCCGGTGAACCAGATGGAGCTGACGCCGAAGATGGTGCGGCAGGCCGCGCTCGAGCTGATGAACGAGGAGCAGCTAGAGGCCTTCACGCGCGACCTCGAAATCGACTTCGCGATCTCCGAGCCGGGGCTCGGCCGTTTCCGTGTGAACATCTTCCATCAGCGCGGAAACGTCGCGATGGTGCTCCGCTTCATCACGCCCGACCTGCCGCGGCTCGAGAATCTCGGCGTTCCCGAGATCCTGAAGGATCTCGTCATGCTGCGTCGCGGTCTGATCCTGATGGTCGGTGCGAGCGGCTCGGGCAAATCGACGACGCTCGCCGCGATGATCGATTACCGCAACCGCAACTCGGCGTCGCACATCATCACGATCGAGGATCCGATCGAGTTCTTGCACACCAACCAGAAGTCGATCGTGAATCAGCGCGAGATCGGGCTCGATACGCATTCGTTCGCGCGCGCGCTGCGCAGCGCGATGCGCGAGGCGCCGGACGTCGTGCTGATCGGCGAGATCCGCGACCGCGAGACGATGCAGGCGGCGCTCGACCTCGCCGGGACCGGCCACCTCGCGATCGCGACGCTGCACGCGAACAACGCGCCCGAGACGCTCGATCGGATCATCAACATGTATCCGAACGATCAGCACAACCAGGTGCTCATGGATCTTTCGCAGTACTTGCGTGCCGTGATCTCGCAGCGCCTGGTGCGCTCCAAGGAGGGGCGGCGCGTCGCCGCGGTGGAGGTCATGCTGAACACGCCGCACATCTCCGAGATGATCAAGAAGGGCGACATCTCGCACGTGAAGGAGGCGTTCCGCGAGACGCGCGAGCCCGGTATGCAGACCTTCGACGAGGCGCTGTTCGAGCTCTACCGCAAAGGCGTGATCAGCATGGAGGAGGCGTTGTCGAACGCCGACTCGCGCAGCAACCTCGAGGCGAAGATCAACTTCGGCTGACGGCTAGAGCGGCGCGTCCGGATTCGCGATCGTGCGCCACATGTGCGCGACCGGGCTGCCGTCGTTGCCGAGCCCTTCCTTCGGCTGGCGGAAGAGCCGGCCGATCAGATCGACGAACGGATCGATCGACACGACCGCGTTCGGGTCGAACGCGTACAGGTCGCTGACCGTGACCTCCCGGGCGGCGCCGTACCAGCGGTGCTTGCGCGCGTAATCGTACGCGGCCTGGATATGCGGCGGCGGCACGTAGTCCATGCCGAAGATCCGGTGATAGAGATCGGGGTAGTGATAGCCCGCGGCCTCGTCCGGATAGAAGCGTAGCGCCTGGTGATAGCGGATCGCGAAGGCCGTCCGCTCGGGGACATAGGGCTCGAAGAGCTGCGCGCCCCAGTAGCCGTGATCCGTCTTCATGATCTCCTGCACGACGTCGTGCAGCAGGCACGCGAGCACGATCTCGTCGTCCGCGCCGCGCTCGCGGGCCTTGTTCGCGCTCTGGAAGCAGTGGTTGCGCGTGCGCGTGAACCTGCGCTCGAAGAAATCGAGGAGCGTCGGCGCCTCGGGCATCTCGGGAAGGCGGGTGACGTTCGCCCCTGTCGTGTCGAGAAACAGGTTGCCGACGCCGCGCCGATAGGGTCGCGTCGTGATCGCCGCCTCGACCTCGGCGGCCGTCGGGAAGTCGGTCTCGGTGCCGGCGCTCGCCGCAGCACCGGAATCGAGCTGTGCGATCAGCGCCTCTTCGAGCGCATCCGCCCGCGCCTCGTGACTCATAGCCGCCACGGCTGCGGTGCCGCCGAGCGCCGCGATGAACTTTCTGCGATCGAGCTCCATGACTGTCTCCCCCGGACGGCCGGAGTGCCGTCCTCCGCACTACTTAGCGCGAACGGCGGCGGCGATCAACTTGCGCCCGATGCCCCTGGGCGAAGCGGCTTCGCCGTGCGCATCTCCGAATCACGCGGCACAGGAGAGCGGCCTGCTAAGCGAAGACGGCGGGATAGACCTCTCGCGCCTCGAAGACCGGGCCGTCGACGCAGACGCGCTTCATCGCGGGTCCCGCCGGCGTCTCGATGCGCACGGTGCAGCCCGCGCAGCCGCCGACGCCGCACGCCATGTACTCCTCGAGCGCGAGCTGGCACGGCAGATCGAACTCGCGGGCGAGGATTGCTAGGGCGTGCAGCATCGGGCCGGGGCCGCAGCCCAGGAGCTGCGTCTCGGCACGCGCGTCGTCGGGCATCGATTCGAGGATGCGCCGCGCGAGCGCCGGGACGTAGCCGGCGAACGCGCCCGACAGCCCCGCGTTGCTCGCGAGCCGCGAAGGGATCCCGAGCGACTCGAGAAGCGCCATGCCGTGCGTCGCGTCCTGCGGCGCGCCCGGCGCCGGCAGTGCGGTCGGCACGATGTCGAATGGAAACGGCAGCTCGCTGCCGATCAGCACGATCGGCGTGCGGAACTCGGGGCGCCTGGCGAGGCGTTCCGCCGCGAAGATCATCGGCGGGATCCCGACTCCGCCGCCGATCGCGATCACGCGCGGGCGGGACGGCGACGGAAAAAAGCCTCGGCCGATCGGCGCGAGCATGCTCAGGCGCTCGCCCGGCCGCCGGGCCGTCAGCTTCTCGAGGCCCTTGCCTACCGGCTTGTACAGGAACTCGAGCCAGCCCTCGTCCGGGTTTGCGCGCATGATCGACAGCGGCCGTCTGAGCGGCACGCACGGGTCGCACGTGATGTGCGCGAAGCTGCCGGGCTCCGCGCGGCGCGCCGCGGCCGGCGCCGCGACGCGCAGCACGAACTGCCGGCCGGGCCACGCGTCGTGCGCGAGGATCTCCGCGTCCTCGAGGTAGATCGTGCCGCGCGTCCCGCTGGCGGTCGCGCCGCTCGTGGCCGTCACGTCATCGGTCTCCATCTTCAACGGTGCTCATCCATTGCTCGGCGATCAGGCACGCCGCGCGCGCGTCGATCTGCTCCTTCCGGGTCCGCCGACGGAGGTCTCCGCTCCGGCGGGCCTCCGCGAGCTCCGCTGCGGCGACGGCGGACGTGAACGCCTCGTCGACGGTCTCGACGGGCAGCCCGTAGCGCCGCTCGAGCTTCGCCGCGAACGTCCGCGCGGCCGCTGCGATCGACGTCGGGCCGCCGGACGACTCCGGCACGCCGACGACGAGCCGTTCCGGGCGCCAGTCGGCGACGACCGCGTCGATCCGGGGCCACGGGGGCTCGCGGCCGCTCGCGAGCGTCGTCAGCGGCGACGCGGTCCGCGTGCGCAGGTTGGCGGTCGCGACGCCGATGCGCCGTCGGCCGAAGTCGAAGGCGAGGACGATGCCGCTCCCGCGCGCCGACGTCACCGCCGCTGCCGGCCTATGCGTGCCCGGCGTAGCTCGCAAGCTGATGGATGTCGACGCCGAGCAGGCCCGCGGCCGCACGCCAACGCTGCTCGAACGGGGTCTCGAACAGCACCTTGTGGTCCGCCGGCACGCTGAGCCATGCGTTGGCCGCGATTTCCGCTTCGAGCTGGCCCGAGTCCCAACCCGCGTAACCGAGCGCCACGAGCACCGGCTCCGGCCCTTCGCCCCGGGCCATCGACGCGAGAATGTCTTGCGAAACCGTGATTTTGATTCCGCCGGCCGTCTCGAGCGTGGAGTCGTAGCGCCGATCGGAACGATGCAGGACGAAACCCCGGTCGCGCTGCACGGGGCCTCCGGCGAGGACCGGCATCTCGGCGACGCGCGGGTCGGACGGCTCGAGCGAAAGCTGCCGGAAGATCTCCGAGAGCAGCAGGTCGGTCGGGCGGTTGATCACGATGCCCATCGCGCCTTCTTCGTCGTGCTTGCAGATGTAGGTGACCGTCTCGTTGAAGTTCGGGTCGCCCATCGCGGGCATCGCGATCAGGAAGTGGTCCTGAAGGCTCCGTACCAGCCGTGTCATTCGTTCCATGATGAACGGATTCTATCGCAGGTCGCCGTGGCCCGTCGCCGCGGCGACGATTCGCGACGAAAGACGGCGGGAAATCAGTCTGCGATCGGCGACGAGACCGCCGCGGAGCGCTCGTCGGCGCGGCCCGAGAAATCCCACTCGTACGCGAAGCGAAGCACCGCGTATTGGCTGCGGAGCTCGGGCGGCAGCGGATCGAACGGCGCGGCGAGCCTGAGGATCGTCAGCGCCGCTTGATCGAGCGCTCCGTCGCCGGACGAGCGACGCACGACGATGTCGGTGAGCGCGCCATCCGCATCGATCGCGACCTCGAGCAGCGGACGCCCGACGTTATTGCGCTCGCGCAATGTCGCAGGGAAATTCAGCGTGCCGATTCGCTCGACGCGCCGCCGCCACGTATCGAGGTACGCCGCGAGGATCGACTCGCGGGTCGACGGGGTCGGCGCGACGTCGGGATCGTCGGTGTCGGGTAACGCGGCGATGTCGTCGATCTCGAGCGCCAGAGTCTCCGCCGCCGAGCGGTCGAGCAGCGCGGCCCGGGTCTCGGCCTCGGCCGCGGCGGCTTCCGCCGCCTTCGGCACGGCTGCGATCTGCCGCTCGGACGGGCTGCGGGTCACGATCTCGTCGGCGGTCGGCGCGGCCTCGCGCGGCCGGGTGTCCGCGGCGTCGGCAGCGCTCGGATCGCCGAGCGCGGTCATCGGCTGATCGGCTGCAAGCGTGGTCGTCGGTCTGAGCCCGTCGCGGGGCGTGCCTCCCCCGTCGACGCTCGCCTGGGCGAGCCACTCGGCATCCGACGGGGCATCCTCGAGCCTGTTCGTGTCGACGATGAGCGTGACCTTGAGCGACGGCAGCGCGTTGCTCTCCGTCGCCTGCGGCGCGGTGAACGTAACGCCCAGGATCAGCACGCCGTGCGCGAGGGCGGCCAGAAACAGCGTCGAGCTCAGCCGGTCCGCGCTCGCTTTTGCAGGCGCCTTCGCGTCGGCCCGAGAAACGCTGCTGCTCGACTTACGATTCGGCGACGACATCCCACTGATCCTCGGTGACTGCGACGAGGCGCCGCCGCATCGCTTCGGTCGCCTCGATACGTCCGCTCGAGTCGACCCGCAGCACCGCATCCACGTCGAGCGCGTCCGCGACCTCCGCCCAGTCGTCGCCGGCGACGAAGAGCGCCGTTGCGGCGGCGTCCGCCGCGACGCCCTCCGGGGCGATCACGGTCACCGCACGGGTCTCGAGCGCAGGCCGGCCGGTGCGCGGGTCGAGGAGGTGATGCATCCGCTCGCCGCCCCGGTCGACGTAGCGCTCGTAGTCGCCCGACGTGAACGCGGCCTCGCCGTCGGCGAGCTCGATGACTCCGAGCACGCCGTCGGCACGGGGGTCCTGAATGCCGATGCGCCATGCGCGGCCGTTCCGCGTGCCGAGGACGCGAAGGTCGCCGCCGGCGTCGACGAGCGCGGACGTGATGCCATGTCGGCGGAGCAGCTCGACGATTCGATCGACGGCCGCGCCCTTCGCGATCCCGCCGAGGTCGAGCAGCACGGGCGCGTGCGCCGAGACCCGGACGCCGTCCACGTCGACGGCCGTGATGCTCGCGCGTTCGCTGAGCCACGCGTCGATCTCGGCAGGCCCGGGCTCGCGCGGCGCGGCGCTTCCGTCGTGGAACCCGTAGCGCTCGACGAGCGCCCCGACGCCGGGATCGAAGGCGCCGCCGCTCGCAACGTTGACGCGCTTCGCCGCGACGAGCAGCGCGGCCATCTCCGGGCTCACGGTCGTCTCGCGGCCCTCCGCGAGCGCCCGGTTCAGCCGGGCGAGCTCGCCGTCGGCTGCCCACGCGTAGTAGTCGACCTCGAAACGGCGGAGGAACGCCTCGGCCTCGTCGATGACGGCGCCGGCGGTCCGCGGCGTCGCGACGACCTTGAGATCGACCCACGTGCCCATCGCGTAGAGGCGCCGCTCGACGAGCGTGGGCCCTTCCGCGCATCCTGCGACGATCAGGCCCGCGAGAATGACCGACATCGAAAATCGTGTCAGACGCCATTTTCGCGGCGCACGGAAAACCGGTCGGACACCGCTGCTGCGAAAAAGGTGTCGGACACGATTTTCGGGGATCACGCGCAACCGGTCACTTCTCGAGCCGCCGCTCCACGGCGTCGAGCAGTCTAGCAGCGATGTCGATGCCGAATTGCCGATCCAATTCACGTATTCCGGTCGGGCTCGTGACGTTGATTTCCGTCACGAACTCGCCGATCACGTCGAGCCCCGCGAACAGGATGCCCTTCGCCGCGAGCGTCGGCCCGATCTCGCTCGCGAGCCAGCGGTCGCGGGGCGTCAGCGGCCGGCCCTCGCCGCGGGCGCCCATCACGAGGTTGCCGCGGGACTCGCCGGGGGCCGGGATCCGGGCGAGCGCGTACTCGATCGGCTCCCCGTCGACGAGGATCACGCGCTTGTCGCCGTCGGCGATCTCCGGAAGGAAGCGCTGCGCGAGCGTGAAGCGGGTGCCGTTCTGCGTCAGCGTCTCGAAGATCACGTTGGTGTTCGGGTCGCCCTTCGGCACGACGAAGATCGAGCGCCCGCCCATCCCGTCGAGGGGCTTCAGCACGATCTTCCCTTGCTCGTCGAGGAACTCGAGGAGGTCCGTGTGCGAGCGCGTGATCAGCGTCGGCGGCGTGCAGTGCGGGAACCAGGCCGTATAGGCCTTCTCGTTGATTTCCCGCAGGCTCGCCGGCTTGTTGACGACGAGCACGCCGCGCTCCTCGGCGAGCTGCAGGATGTACGTCGTATAGACGTACTCCATGTCGAACGGCGGGTCCTTCCGCATCAAGAGGACGTCGAGCCCCTCGAGGGGGCCTGCCCACTCGTCGCCGTACGTGAACCACCGCCCCGCGTCGTCCTCGACGGTGAGCAGTCGTCCCCGGCCGAACGGCCCGCCGTAGCGCACCGACAGACCGTTCTGGGTGAAGTACGCGATGCGCCAGCCGCGGCGTTGCGCTGCGAGCAGCATCGCAAGCGTCGAGTCCTTCTGCGGCTTGATCGACTCGATCGGGTCCATGACGACGCCGAGCAGTCGTGACGAGCTGTCCATTGGTCCTCGCTTTTTGAGTGCAGGTTCGCAGTTTCGTCGGAAACGGCAACGCTACCATACCCCGCGGAACGCGGTGCTCCGGTGCCGCGACGAGGCGCGTTCGGGGCGTTGTCGAGAGCTCGCTGTCGACAGCTCTCCGACCGACGGACGGAGTCGTTGGAAGCGCTTCATCAATATGTTAAAAGGCGCGTTGAGCTCGCGCGGTGCCGCTGTGGAACAACCGGGGAGCGGCGGCCGCCGAAAGCGCAGGGAGAAGTGCGTGTCGACCGGTAATGCGGTAAGTCCGAGGCCGAGCCTCCAGGGCCTCAAGATCCTTGTGATCGACGACAGCAAGACCATCCGTCGCACCGCCGAGACGTTGCTGGCGAAAGAAGGGTGCACGGTCTACACGGCAGTCGACGGCTTCGACGCCCTGTCGAAGATCGCCGACCACCAGCCGGACATCATCTTCGTCGACATCATGATGCCGCGTCTCGACGGCTACCAGACGTGCTCCCTGATCAAGCACAACAAGCTTTTCAAGGACACTCCGGTGATCATGCTGTCCAGCAAGGACGGGCTGTTCGATCGGGCGAGGGGCCGGCTCGTCGGCTCCGAGCAATACCTGACGAAGCCTTTCACGAAGGACGAGCTCTTAAGTGCGATTTCGAGTCACGTCGGACGCTGAGACCGTTCGACGTCCGGGGGGCTGGCCATGGCGCTGATCATGATCGTCGACGATTCGCCGACCGATGTGCACGTGATGAAGACCGTGCTCGAGAAGCACGGCTTCGACACCGTCTCCGCCGCGGACGGCTCGGAATGCATCTCTCTCGCACGGGAGATGCGCCCGGACTTGATCCTGATGGACGTCGTGATGCCGGGCGTGAACGGCTATCAGGCGACGCGCACGTTGACGCGCGACCCGCTGACGAAGTCGATCCCGGTCGTGATGATCACGACGAAGAGCCAGGAATCCGACCGGATCTGGGGCATGCGGCAGGGCGCGGTCGACTATCTCGTTAAGCCCGTCAGCGAAGCGGTGCTCGTCGCGAAGGCGAACGAGGTCCTCGAGCGGCGCAACGAGGGGCCGCGCGCTTGAGCCTCGCGAGCTTTCGGGAGCGGCCGTTCGAGCTGTTGCTCGAGCTCGAACGTCTCGCGCGTGCGGCGAGCGCGGCGCGGGATGGCGGCGCGGCGGCGGCCGACGAGTGGGTCGGCATCGGGTTTCGCATCGGCAGCGAGCATTTCGTGACCGGCCGGGGCGACGTCCGCGAGGTGCTGCCGGTGCCGGACCCGATGACCCGCGTGCCCGGCGCGAAATTCTGGCTGCGCGGCATCGCGAACGTGCGCGGGCAGCTGTTGACCGTCGTCGACCTGAAAGCATTCCTCGGCGCCGGCAGCACCGGGTCGGACCGGCGCTGCCGGATCCTCGTCGCGGCGAGCCGTGACGTGCCGACGGCGCTGATCGTCGACGAGGTCGTCGGGATCCGTCGGTTCGCGCACGACGACTTCAGGCAGCAGGTGCCCGAGACGATCGTTCGCTGCGACCGCTACCTCGATGGCGGATTCGTGCACGGTTTGGAAGTCTGGCCGCGTTTCAGCCTGCAAAAGCTGCTCGCCGACGAGCAGTTCCTCAACGCTGGCGAAACGACCCCGAGGAAATGAGCTCACGATGATCAAGTCGAGCCCTTGGATCAAGCTCTTGCCTCCGCTCGCGTTCGCGTCGGCGGCGTTCATGGTCGGTGCCGCCGTGCTGCTTCTCACGCGCGAAGGCGGCGGCCTTCCGCTGCTGCTCGTCGGCGCCGCGCTGCTCCTGCTCCTCACGATGATGCTCGCGTATCAGCGGGCGGGCGACCTGCGCCGCATCGCCGAGGCGCAGGCGGCGCAGAACGAGCGCAACCAGCAGGCGATCCTCCGGCTGCTCGACGAGCTGTCGAATCTCGCGGACGGCGACCTCACCGTCCAGGCGACGGTCACGGAGGACATCACGGGCGCGATCGCCGACTCGATCAACTACGCGATCGAGCAGCTGCGCGACCTCGTCGCGACGATCCACGACACGTCGATCCTCGTCGACGCCGCCGCGAAGCAGAGCGAGGCGACCGTCCGGCACCTGGTCCGCTCGGCCGAGACGCAGGCGAAGCAAACGGCCGCGGCGTCCGAGGCCGTGGCCCGGATGGCCCAGTCGATCGAGGAGGTGTCCGGCAACGCCGAGCGCTGCTCGGACGTCGCGCGCCACGCCGTCGACGTCGCGCACAAGGGCGGCGAAGCCGTGCGCCGCACGATCGACGGCATGAATACGATCCGCGAGACGATTCAGGATACGTCGAAGCGTATCAAGCGCCTCGGCGAAAGCTCGCAGGAGATCGGCAACATCGTCGAGCT
>CAZKNH010000013.1:0-30904 GCA_964553875.1 uncultured Gammaproteobacteria bacterium
CGCGAGCACGAGCGCCGACGCAAGAAACCCGAAGCCGTCTCGGCCTGAAATCGGGGTTGTGAAATCGGGGTCAGACCCCTTTTTCGATTGGGGGCAGAGCTTTTTACCAAGTCTAAGGGCCCTGACCTCAGATCCCCCGAAAGGCTCTGCCCCCATTTCCCCGGACACTTCCGAAAGGCAGGGCTTCGCCCATTTCCCCGCGGCCAAAAGGCAGAGCTCGGTCCACAAGAAAAGGGCTCTGACCCCAATTTCCCGCGCTTGGACTTGGTAAAAGGGGTCTGACCCCAATAAAGTCTCGGTATGTCTGCGTCGACACAGCCGATCGGCTTGCCGATCGTGAATCACGTCATCGCCGGCGAGCGCGTGCAGGCAGGTGCGCGCCGCGGCACGGTGTTCAACCCCGCGAGCGGCGAGCCGATCGCCGAGGTCCCGCTCGCCGACGCCGCGCTCGTCGAGCGCGCGGTGCACGCGGCCGTCGCCGCGTTCCCCGCGTGGAGCGAGACGCCCGCGGCGCGGCGCGCCCGCGTGCTGTTCCGCTTCAAGACACTGCTCGAGCAGCATCGCGAAGCGCTCGCCGCGATCATTACGCGCGAGCACGGCAAGACGCTCGGCGACGCGCGCGGCGAGATCGACCGCGGCATCGAGGTCGTCGAGTTCGCGTGCGGTGTGCCGCAGCTCTTGCAGGGCCGGCATGCAGACAACGTCGGCGGCGGCATCGACAACTTCTCGCTGAGGCAACCGATCGGCGTCTGCGTCGGCATCACGCCGTTCAACTTCCCGGCCATGGTGCCGCTCTGGATGTTCCCGATCGCGATCGCATGCGGCAACACGTTCGTGCTGAAGCCGAGCGAGCGTGTGCCGAGCGCAGCAGGAGAGCTCGTCGCGCTGCTCGAGGAAGCGGGACTGCCCGCCGGTGTGCTGAACGTCGTGCACGGCGACCGCGAGGCCGTCGAAGCGCTGCTCGCGCATCCTGACGTCGCCGCAGTGAGCTTCGTCGGCTCGACGCCGGTCGCCGCGGAGGTTTACGCACGCGGTGCGGCGCACGGCAAACGCGTCCAGGCGCTCGGCGGCGCG
This sequence comes from uncultured Gammaproteobacteria bacterium, assembly GCA_964553875.1. Lineage (GTDB taxonomy): Bacteria > Pseudomonadota > Gammaproteobacteria > Steroidobacterales > Rariloculaceae > ZC4RG20. The sequence continues at coordinate 1,075 of CAZKNH010000013.1, forward strand.
AAGAACCATCTCGTCGTAATGCCCGACGCGAACCTCGACCAGGCCGCGGACGCGCTGATCGGCGCGGGCTTCGGCTCGGCCGGCGAGCGCTGCATGGCCGTCTCCGTCGCGGTCGCCGTCGACGAGATCGGCGACGCGCTCGTCGACAGGCTCCGGGAGCGGATCGGCCGGCTGCGAGTCGGCGACGGCGCCGCGGCGCCGCCCGTCGACATGGGACCGCTCATCACGGACGCGCACCGCCGCCGCGTGCTCGACTACATCGAGTCGGGCGTCCGCGAAGGCGCGACGCTCGTCGTCGACGGACGTAACCTGGTCGTGCCGGGCTTCGAGCGCGGCTTCTTCCTGGGGCCGTCGCTCTTCGATCACGTGACACCCGCGATGCGGATCTACCGCGAAGAGATCTTCGGCCCCGTGCTTTCCGTCGTCCGTGTGCCCGATTTCGCGTCCGCGGTCGAGCTGATCGACCGGCACGAGCTCGGCAACGGCGCGTCGTGCTACACGTCCGACGGGCGCATCGCGCGCGAGTTCGCACGGCGCGTCCGCGCCGGGATGGTCGGCATCAACGTGCCGATCCCCGTCCCGACCGCGTTCCATTCGTTCGGCGGATGGAAGCGCAGCCTGTTCGGCGATCATCACATCTACGGCGACGAAGGCGTCCGCTTCTACACGCGCTACAAGTCGGTGATGCAGCGCTGGCCCGACACGGGCACGAAAGGGCCGGAGCTCACGATGCCGACGCATCGCTGACGATCATGACCGGAGCAGCACGATGAAGCTTGCGAGCATTCGTTACGATGGCCGCGACCTCGTCGCCGCCGAGCTCGATGCAGGGCGTCTCGCCGACGTGGCAGACCTCGCCCGCATCGCGGACGCGGATCGAGCGTACGGAACGCTCGACGTCGTTCATGCGGAACCGCCGCGTGACATGCTCGACGTGATCGCGTTCTCGAACGCTCGTTTTGCCGCCCTCGCCGCTGCGCTGGAGCGCGCACGTGCGGAGCCTGATCTCGTCCGCACGATTCCCGCGGACGACGTGACGTGGCACCCGCCGGTGCGTCGCCCGGGCAAGATCTGCGCCGTCGCGATGAACAACTCGGCGAGCAACGAGCGCAAGATCAGCGCGCCCGATCACCCGGCCTTCTTCCTGAAGCCGTCGTCTTGCCTCGTCGGACATCTCGAGCCGATCCGCATTCGGCCTTACTACGGCAGCGTCCATCCCGAGCCCGAGCTGGCGGTCGTGATCGGCACGCGTACGCGCGACGTCGACTTCGAGAACGCGCTGGACGCCGTGTTCGGCTACACGATCTTCAACGACGTCACGAGCAACGGCATGCGCGCCGAGGACCGCTTCCACTACTACGCCGTCTACGCCAGCAAGGAAGACCCGGAGAAGACCGAGCGGGTCGAGCAGCACCTGTCGTACGCCGGACGATACAAGGGCAGCGACACGTTCGGCGCGATCGGCCCGTGGCTCGTCACACGCGACGAGATTCGCGACCCGGACGACCTGACCGTTCTCTGCAAGGCGGGCGGCGAGACGATCGCCGAGGACAGCACGCGCTACTACAACTATAAGGTCGCGCAAGTGATCAGCTTCATCAGCCAGTTCCTGACGCTCGAGCCCGGCGACGTGATCTCGCTCGGCACGGCGTTCAAACCGGGCGCGCGGCGCAAATCGATCCATCACGCGAACCTGCAGTACACGCCAGGCCCGATCGAGATCTCGATCGAAGGGCTCGGCACGCTGTCGAACCCGGTCGTCGTCGAGGATCGTCCGCTCGGCCGGTGGCGCTGACCTTCGCAAAGATTAAAGAAAACACTTCTACGGACGGGACACTTCTTTCGGCCCTCTTTCGATCATCGACACGACGACCGCCCGGGAGTATGCTAGCGGGTCCTTCGGCCCACATCCGGCCGGCACCCGAGCCGTCCGAGGGGGCGTCCCATTGCATGCGGTGAACCATCGTGGAAGCGAGTCATCTTCAAACGGAACTTCGTCGCTGCATCAGCCCCCGAAGACCCTGGCCGAACACGCTATTTAGTGGTGTGAACGACCACTGACGTCGGCGGCGCCGACGGGGACGATCAAAGCGACTTCCGTCTTTTCAAAGCTTTACGTCGCATCGGCGCCTGGCACGCAAGCTGCTGGTGTCGACGTCGCTGTCTACGAGCTCTCGAACAACACCAAGGTCGAAGATGAAGCGCCCGATGCTCTCGAAATCGTCGCTGATGGCGGTCGCCCTCGCCTCGGCGATTGCCGTCTGGATGTTGACCGGCCTGGCCGGCTCGGGCGCCGGTCCACGCGAGGAAGCGGCGGCAGCGAATGGCTCTGCGGCGGCGGCCGCACGATCGGACGCCGTGGAGCGGCCCCCCGGGCTGCGCGTGATGGTCAGGAAGTCGGTCGCCGAGCAGATCGTGCGCGACGTCATCGTCAACGGCCGAACCGAGCCGAGCCGCGTCGTCGAGATCAAGGCCGAGACGGAAGGCCGCGTCGTCGAGCTCGGCGCCGAGCGCGGTGCGCGTGTGGCTCGGGGCGAGCGCCTGGTGCGGCTCGACGTTCGAGACCGCGAGGCCCTGGTCGCGCAAGCCGAGGCGCTGCTCGCGCATCGCCGCCAGCAGTACGAAGCCGCCATGCGGCTCGAAGGTCAGCAACTCGTCGCGCAGCTGCAGATCGCCGAGGCGAAGGCAGAGCTCGCCGCAGCCGAGGCGCAGCTCGCGGCCGCACGCCTCGATCTCGCGCGGACGTCTATCACGGCGCCGTTCGACGGGTTGCTCGAAGAGCGCAGCGTCGAGCTCGGCGACTACGTCGGCATCGGCGATTCGATCGCGATGATCGCCGACAACGATCCGCTGATCGCGGTCGGCGACGTCAGCGAGCGCGACGTGCGCGCGATCGCCGTCGGGGCGCCTGGGCGGGTCAAGCTCGTCGACGGCACGATCATCGACGGCATCGTTCGCTACGTGTCGCCCGTTGCGAACGCGAATACGCGCACGTTCCGCGTCGAGATCGCGATACCGAATCCCGACTACGCGCTCCCGGCCGGTATGACGGCGGAGGTCAGGCTGCCCGCCGGCGAGACGGACGCGCATTTCCTGTCGCCGGCGCTACTCACGCTCGACGACGCGGGCAACATCGGCGTGAAAACCGTCGACGATAACGGCATCGTGCGCTTCCACGAGGTCGAGATCTTCCGCTCGGCGAGCGACGGCGTTTGGGTCACCGGGCTGCCGAGCGAAGCCGTCGTGATCACGGTCGGCCAGGGCTTCGTCGCGGTCGGCGACCGCGTCGAGCCTGTGTTCGAGGAACGGCAGTAGCGCATGTACACGCTGATCGAAGCCTGTGTCAGGCGGCCGCGTCCGGTCCTGCTCGTGCTCGTGATCCTGCTGATCGCGGGGCTCTACGCGTACATCGCGATCCCGAAGGAGTCCGAGCCCGACGTCGCGATCCCGATCATCTACGTCAATCTGACGCACGAGGGCATCTCGCCGGAAGACGCGGAGCGTCTGCTGATCCGGCCGATGGAGACGGAGCTTCGCAACCTCGAGGGCCTCAGGGAGCTGCGCGCGACCGCGACGGAAGGCAGCGCCGTTCTGATCCTCGAGTTCGACGCGGGCTTCGACGCGGACCAGGCGCTCCTCGACGTGCGCGAGAAGGTCGATACCGCGAAGGCCGAGCTTCCGGACGACACCGACGAGCCGTTCGTGCAGGAGGTCAATATCGCGCTCTTTCCGGTGCTCGTCGTGAACCTCCACGGCAACGTGCCGGAGCGCACGCTGATCGCGCTCGCGCGCGACCTGCGCGACACGCTCGAGGCCCTGCCCGGCGTGCTCGATGCGGAGATCGTCGGCAACCGCGAGGAGCTGCTCGAGGTCATCGTCGATCCGGTGCGCCTCGAAAGCTATAACTTGAGCTACGAGGACATCTTCAACTTCGTCTCGCGCAACAACCGGCTCGTCGCGGCGGGCGCGCTCGACACGGGCGCCGGACGCTTCGCCGTGAAGGTGCCCGGCGTCTTCGAGGAACTCGAGGACCTCCTGAACCTGCCGATCAAGACGGACGGCTTGAGCACGGTCACGTTCAAGGACGTCGCGACGGTTCGCCGGACGTTCAAGGACGCCGAAAGCTTCGCCCGGCTCAACGGCGAGCGGAGCGTCTCGCTCGAAATCTCGAAGCGCATCGGCGCGAACATCGTCGAGGTCGTCGACTCGGTGAAGCGCGCCGTGGCCGAGCAGCAGGCGTTCTGGCCCGAGAACGTCCAGGTCACGTTCACTCAGGACACGTCCGAGGACGTGCGCACGATGCTGAGCGACCTGCTGAACAACGTGCTCGTCGCCGTGCTGCTCGTGATGATCATCATCCTCGGCGCGCTGAGCGTGCGCTCCGCGGCCCTCGTCGGGATCGCAATCCCCGGCGCGTTCCTCGGCGGGATCCTCGTGATCTGGCTGATGGGCTACAGCATGAACATCGTCGTGCTGTTCTCGCTGATCATGGCGGTCGGCATGCTCGTCGACGGCGCGATCATCGTCGTCGAGCTCGCGGACCGGTTCATGGATCAGGGCTACGGCCGGACCGAGGCGTACCTGCGTGCCGCGCAGCGCATGGCGTGGCCCGTGACGTCGTCCACGGCGACGACGCTCGTCGTGTTCCTGCCGCTCCTCTTCTGGCCCGGAATCGCCGGCGAGTTCATGAAGTATCTGCCGATCACGCTGCTCGTGACGCTGACCGGCTCGTTGATGATGGCGCTCATTTTCGTGCCGACGGCGGGCGGCGCGATCGGCCGCAAGGACGACCGATCGATTCCGCAGGGAATCGACGAGAACGATCTGCTGGTCGTGCAGAACCCATACGACAAGCTCGGCGCCGTCGGACGGATCTACCTGGCGTTGCTTAGCCGGGTCGTCCGCCACCCTGGCAAGTTGCTGCTCACCGGTTTTCTGCTGCTCGCGGGCACGATCGGCGCCTACGTGCAGTTCGGCCGCGGCGTCGAGTTCTTCCCGGCGGTCGAGCCTACGCAGGCCGCACTCAACATCCGCGCGCGGGGCGACTACTCGGTCGAGGAGCGCGACGTGCTCGTACGTCAGGTCGAGGAGCGAATCCTCGGAATGCCGGAGTTCGAGTCGGTCTACTCTCGCACGAGCCTCCGCTTCGGCGGCGAGGAGGACGAAGACCTGATCGGCCGGATCCAGCTCCGCTATATCGACTGGAGCGAACGCCGTCCGTCGGCTCAGATCCTCGCGGAGGTGCGCGAGCGCACGGCCGACATCGCCGGCATCATCGTCGAGCCCGAGGAGCAGGACCAAGGCATCTCCTCCGGCAAGCCGATCCAGATCGAGCTCTCGTCGCGGCGTCCGGAGCTCTTGCCCGACGCCGTCGCGAAGATTCGCGCGGGTCTCGAGCAGATCGAAGGTCTCGTCGACATCACGGACACGCGGCCGATTCCCGGCATCGAATGGCGCCTGCGCGTCGATCGCGATCAGGCGGCGCGCTTCGGCGCGGACATCACCACGGTCGGCAACGCGATTCAGCTCGTGACGAACGGCATCAAGATCGGCGACTACCGTCCGCACGATGCCGACGACGAGGTCGACATCCGCGTGCGCTTCCCGCCGGCCGACCGCAACCTCGGCCAGCTCGACGAGCTGCGCGTGCCGTCGGCGAACGGCATGGTGCCCGTGTCGACTTTCGTGACGCGGACCGCGGCGCCGCGGGTCGGCAACCTGCAGCGCGTCGACGGGCGGCGCGTGATGACCGTCAGCGCGGACGTCGCGGACGGCGTGCTCGCGGACACGAAGGTGCGCGAGATCCAGGCGTGGCTCGCGCGCGCCGATCTGGGCCCCGACATCGACGTCAGGTTCAGGGGCGAGTCCGAGGACCAGGAAGAGGCCGCCGCATTCCTCGAGAAGGCGTTTTATGCAGCAATCTTCCTGATGGCGCTGATCCTCGTCACGCAGTTCAACAGCTTCTATCAGGCCCTGCTCGTTCTGACCGCGATCGTGTTCTCGACGATCGGCGTTCTGCTCGGTTTGCTCGTGACGAACCGGCCGTTCGGCGTCGTGATGAGCGGCGTCGGCGTGATCGCGCTCGCCGGCATCGTCGTGAACAACAACATCATCCTGATCGACACGTACAACATGCTCCGCGCACGCGGCAAGGAGGCGATCGACGCCGTGCTCGAGACGTGCGCGCAGCGCTTCCGGCCGGTCATGCTGACGACGGTCACGACGATACTGGGTCTGATGCCGATGGTGCTCGGCGTGAGCATCGATCTCGTGGGCCGCAACGTCGAGATCGGCAGCCCGTCGACCCAGTGGTGGACGCAGCTCTCGACCGCGATCGCGGGCGGGCTTGCGTTCGCGACGCTGCTGACGCTTCTCCTGACGCCGAGCATGCTGCTCTTGGGCGAGCGCGCGGGAGCGTTCTTCCGCCGTCTGCTCCCGCGCGGTGCCGAGCGCGAAGCGTTGCCTGTGAAGACCGTGCAGCGCGCCTGACGAAGGCTGACGGCGGGGCTGCGCCCAGCGTCCCGTTCTGCTCGAGGCGCTGTGCGGCTTAGAGCTCCGCGTCGACGACGCTCCTCGTGCGGCAGTCGTCGTTGTTGCACACGATCACAGCACCGACGACGACCGGCAGCACGACGCCGAGCAGCGTGCGCCGCATGCTGAACCGGTGGATCTCGAGCCGGCGAATCGCGTCGAACGACAGCCGGACCGGCTCGCCGTCGCCGTCCACGCGGCCGGCGATCTCCGCGTCGTCGACGTACGTCACGAGGAAGCGAAGCTCGTTCTCGTCGCGTGTGACGACGCGCACGCTGTCGCCCGGAGCGACGTGCCCGGCGATGGCTTCCGGCGTCGTCTCGATCGGTTGATAGGTCGCGCAACCGGACAGGACGGCTGCGAGCGCAAGGACGGGAAACATTCGCGAGCGCATCGGCGCAGTATACGCCGCGCGACGGCAAGGGCGGCCTTCAGGCGGCATGGCTCCTGCGCGGCGCCTGCCGCGCAGCCGCGAGGATCATCTCCGCACCCTTCTCCGCGATCATCACGGTCGGCGCGTTCGTATTGCCCGACGTGATCCGCGGCATGATCGACGCGTCGACGACACGGAGCCCGTCGATGCCGTGCACCGCGAGCGTGTCGTCGACGACGGCGAGCGGGTCGCGGCCCATCTTGCACGTGCCGACCGGATGGAAGATCGTCGTGCCGAGGTCGCCGGCCGCGCGGATGAGATCCTCGTCGCTCTCGACATGCGGCCCGGGCTTCCACTCCTCCGGGCGGAACCGCTCGAGCGCCTTCGCCGCCATGATTCGCCTCGTGAAGCGCATCGCCGCGACCGCGACGCGCCGGTCATCGTCCGTCGCCAGATAATTCGGCGCGATCGCCGGCGCCGCCTTCGGATCGGCGCTCTTGATGCGCACGTATCCTCGGCTCGTCGGCCGAAGATTGCAGACCGACGGCGTGATCGCGTCGAACGGATGGAGCGGCGTGCCGAACCGATCGAGCGACAGCGGCTGCACGTGCCATTCGAGGTCCGCCGACGGTTGGTCCGGATCGCTCTTCGCGAAAGCACCGAGCTGCGACGGCGGCATCGTCAGCGGACCGGTCCTGAAAAGCAGGTACTCGAGGGCCATCGCGGCCTTGCCGAGCAGCGAGCGTGCGCGCCGATTCAGCGTCTTCGTGCCGTGCACCTTGTAGATCATCCGGATCTGCAGGTGGTCGTGCAGGTTCTCGCCGACGCCCGGCAGATCGTGCACGACGTCGATGCCGTGCGCGCGCAGGAGCGTGCCGGGGCCGATGCCCGAAAGCTGCAGGATCTGCGGCGAGCCGATCGCGCCCGCCGCGAGAATCACTTCGCGGCGCGCGAAGATCGTGCGCCGCTCGTTGCCGATCACGGCGGCGACGCCCGTCGCGCGCAGCGTGCCGTCCCGCCGCTCGACCACGACGCGCTCGGCGTGCGCGCTCGTCAGCACGCGCAGGTTCCGCCGATGCAGGACCGGGCGCAGGAACGCTTTCGTCGCGCTCCACCTCACGCCGCGCCGCTGCGTCATCTGGAAATACGCATTGCCGAGATTGTCTCCGCGATTGAACTCGGCGATCTTCGGGATGCCGCATTCCTCGGCCGCGTCGCGCCATGCGTCGAGGATCTCCCACGACACGCGCCGCTCCTCGACACGGAGCTCGCCGCCCGCGCCGTGCATCTCGTCGGCGCCGTGCTGATAGTCCTCGGACCGCCTGAAGATCGGCAGCACGTCGTCCCACGACCAGCCGCGATTGCCGAGCGACGCCCAGTAGTCGTAATCGCTCTTCTGGCCGCGCATGTAGATCATCGCGTTGATCGACGAGCAGCCGCCGAGGACCTTGCCGCGCGCGTAACCGATCGTGCGGCCGTTGAGACCGGGCTCGGGCTCGGTCATGTAGCACCAGTCGGTGCGCGGGTTGCCGATCGTGTAGAGGTAGCCGACCGGCACGTCGATCCAGAAGTAGTCGTCCTTGCCGCCCGCCTCGAGCAGCGCGACCTCGACGGACGGATCGGCGGAGAGCCGGTTCGCGAGCACGCACCCGGCCGTGCCCGCGCCTATGATCACGTAGTCGTACTCGCTCACTGCGCGCTCCCGTCGATCGCCCGGATTCTAGCCGGAACCCGGAAAAATCGGGTCAGACACCTTTTTTTCCGAGAATTGGGGTCAGGGAAAAATCGGGGTCAGAGCCCTATTTGTGAGAAATCGGCGTCAGAGACCGTTTGTGAGAAATCCAGTCAGAAGCCGTTTGTGAGACATCGGAGTCAGAGCTGTTTGTGAAGCCGTGTTTGTGAGAATCGGGCTTGCGAGAGTCGGAGCAAAGCCCCATTGTCATGACGTCGGCCCGCTCCCGATTCGGGCAATCCCGATTCGCGCCGCCCCCGAGAAAAGGGCTCTGACCCCAATTAAGCTGACCCCAGTCAAGGGATGCGTCGTTGACCGTTGCGGCGACATCTCTTAGCTTGCCGGGACCTCGACGCGCCCGGCTTCACCCACGCACGATGATCGTTCACTTTGGCCTGCATCTCGACGGCATGACGCCCGAGCCGCCGCGGACGGCCGCGGGCATTGCGACCGCAGGTCCCGCGCGGCTGCTCGGCCTGCTCGAGCTGCAGCTCGGGCTGCCGACGCCGGCGGTCCGCCCCGGGCAGGCGCTTCTCGCGTACAAGAGCTGTCTCGAGGATCTCGACCACCCGACGCGCTTCTATCACGCGTCGCTCGCAATCGATCCGATCGGCGTCGCGCGCACACTGCTCGCGTGGCGCGCGGCGTGGTACGAGGCCGGATGGCGCGGCAGCTTCACAGGCAAAGTGTCGCGCCGACTCGCGGATCTTGCCGACGTCGAGACGCTCGCGCGCGAGCGCGTGCCGCCGAATACCGGTCAGCGCCTGCAGCGGATCGCGGCCGCGCTCGATGACGGCCTCGTCACGCAGATCGAGCGCATCGTGCTGCACGACGAGATCGAGGCCCTGCCCGTCGCCTGGCGCGACGTGCTTGCGCATTTCCGCTGCGACACCGCGGAGGGCGTCGCACCGGCCGCACGCGCCGCTCCGGGCACGGATCTGTTCCGGATCCAGGAGTGCCTGCTCGCGCTCGACGACGACGCGATGCCCGCACCGGGCAACGAAACGCCCGACGGCAAACGTCCTCGAATTCGACTCTCGGGCGACGACAGCCTGATCGTCGTCCGCGCGGCATCACGTGACGTCTCTGCGCAGGTGATCGGCGAGTACCTGCGCGGCCGCGCGGACCGCGGCGACGACGTCGTGCTGATCGCAGAGCGCGACGGCATCATCGTCGACAACGCGCTCGAGCGCGTCGGCCTCCCGCGCGCGGGCTTTCAGCACTACTCGCGCTTTCGCGCGGTCACGCAGGTCCTGAAGCTCGCGCTGTCGCTCGTCTGGAAGCCGCTCGGTCCGCGGCCGTTGCTGCAGTTCCTGCTGCATCCGGTCGGACCGCTGCCGGGCCGCGTCCGCTCGGCGCTCGCCGAGGCGGTCGCCGCCGAGCCCGGCGTCGGCGGCCATGCATGGACGAACGCGTTGGCCGAGCTGGCCGAGCGGGAGCGCCAGCTCGCGGCCGAGCGCGGCGACACTGACGTCGAGGCCCGAATCGAAGCGCTGCGCGAGGACGTGCGTCACTGGCTCGAATGCGAGCGCTTCGCCCCCGATCACGGCGCGCCGACGACGCTCCTGATCGAGCGTGCGCAGCGCTGCTCGACGTGGCTCGCGCGGCGGCTGAACGCCGCGGACGGCAGCGAACGCGAGCTCTTCGCGGCGGCGCTCGCGCAGAGCGAAGCGCTGATCGACGCGCTCGCGAGCCTTCGCGAGCGCGGCACGGAGCGCGTCGGCCGGCTGCTGCTCGAGCGGCTGGTCGACGAGGTTACCGGCTTCTCGCCGGACCCCGCGATCACCGCGGAGGCCGGGCACGTTCGCGCGACGACCTCGGCAGCGGCGATCACGCGGCCGTGGGACACCGTGATCTGGTGGGACATCGCGGCACAGGGCGACCGCGTCGACTATCCGTGGTCGGACGCCGAGCTCGCGGAGCTTCGCGCAGAGGGCATCGCATTGCCGTCGACCGACGACGTGATCCGGCTCCGCGCCCGCGCGTGGACCCGTCCCGTGCTGAACGCACGCCGGCGCCTCGTGCTCGTCGTGCACGACGGGGACGCGGGACACCATCCGCTATGGAGCCGGCTCGCGAGCATCGCCGAAGGCTTCAACGAGGTGCGGCTCGAGGATGCGCTGCTCGGCGGCGCGGAGTCGATCGCGCCGCTTCGCGTGCCGCTCGAGCCGATCGAGCGGCGGCCGCTCCCCGTCCGCCGCCGCTGGTGGCGGCTGCCCGGCGGCGTACGCATCCCGCGCCGCTCGACCGAATCGTTCTCGAGCCTGACGAAGCTCGTCTATCACCCGCATCAATGGGTGCTGCGCTACGCGGCGAGACTGACCCCGGGCCGCGCCGCGAACCTCACCGATGGCGCGCTGCTCTACGGCAAGCTCGCCCATCGGCTCTTCGAAGCCTATTTCGCGAGCCTGCCGAACGGCGCATTCACGGCCCGCCCCGCACAGACGGAGCTCGATCGGTGGCTCCGCCGTACGCTCGCCGAGATCGTCGAGCGCGAAGGCGCGGTCCTCGACGAGCCGGGGATGGGCGTGACGCGCGAGCGCGTGCTCGCGACGATCGAGCGCGCGTTCTTCGCGCTGCTCGGCCACCTCGACGAGGCCGGCATCGCGCGGGTCTCGCCCGAGGTCTGGCACGACGTGCCGTTCAGGCCGGACGGCGGCGACACGCGGCTCTGCGGCTCGGTCGACCTGGTGCTCGAGGATGGGCGCGGCCGCGAGATCGTGCTCGACGTGAAGTGGGGCGGGCTCGAGCGGCGCGGCCAGGAGATCGAGGAGAACCGCGCGCTGCAGCTCGCGACGTACGCGTACATGCGAAGCCGCCCCGAGGCCGCGGGCCGCTGGCCGCAGCACGCCTACTTCATCGTGCAAACCGGCGACATCGTCGCCGCGGATGCGCGCATATTCCCGAATGCGAGAGTGTTCGCACCGGCGATGCCCGAGACGGCCGAGCAGGTGTGGCGGCGGCTGCTCCGCACGTACGACTGGCGCCTCGAGCAGATCGACGCGGGCGCAATCGAGGTGAACGTCGCGGCGACGGAGCCGGATGATCCGGTAACGCCGCCGGACGAGCTTACGACGCCGCCGGCCGACGGGCTCGCCGTCGACATGGGCCCCGACGGCTTCGACGACTACGTTGCGCTCACAGGCTGGGAGCCGGGCGTATGAGCGCGCGCGACCGAGGTCGATCGCACCCGAGCGACGGCGCGCCCGCGCACGACGCGGCCGGCCCGTGCGATCACGCGCGGAGCGAGCGCGCACGCCGCGACTTCTCGCATGTGCTCTTCATCAGCGCCGGCGCGGGCAGCGGCAAGACATACCGGCTGACCGAGGAGCTCGAGCACGCGCTCGTCCGCGACCGGATCTCGCCGGCACGCGTGATTGGCACGACGTTCACGGTCAAGGCCGCGGCTGAGCTTCGCGAGCGGGTCCGACAGCGGCTGATCGAGCGCGGCTTCATCGCGCTCGCCGAGCAGACCGCCCAGGCGCTGATCGGCACCGTGCACAGCGTGTCGGAGCGGCTCCTCCGCCGCTTCGCGTTCGAGCTGGGCCTGTCTCCCGAGCTTTCCGTCGCGAGCATCGAGGACTGCGCGGGCTTCTTCAATCAGGCACTCGACGATACGCTCGCGCCGGACCCGACAGCGGCGCGGCGGATGAACGCCGTCGCGTGGCGGCTCGGCATCGCCGACTGGCGAGGGCATGTGAAGGTGATCGCGGACCGCGCCCGCGAGAACGCCATCTCGCCGGACGCGCTCACCGCGATGGGCCGGCGCTCTGCCGACGACATGCTCGCGCACTTTCCGAAACCCGAGGACGGGGACTGGGACACCGCGCTCTTCACCGCCGTCCGCAGAGCGCTCGACGAGATCGATCTCGACGTCGACACGACGAGCGGCACACGCGAGTACTACGACTGGCTCAAAGGCGCGATCTACGGCCTGCGCCGTCCGCCGGTGCCGTGGTCGCTCTGGATCGCGGCGAGCAAGAAGTCCGCGCGCGCGAAGAGCGACCATATCGCCGCTCAGGTGCGCGCCGCCGCGGCCGCGTACGACCGGCATCCGCAGTTTCACGCGGATCTCCGCGAGTACATCGAGAAGAGCTACTCGATCGCCGCGCAGGCGCTCACCCGCTTCCAGCAGATCAAGAACGAGCGCGGCCTGATCGACTTCGGCGACATGGAGCAGCGGCTCCTCGCGGCGCTCGACGAGCCGCACGTGCGCGAGCGGCTCGCCGGCGAGCTCGAGCTCCTCCTCGTCGACGAGTTCCAGGACACGAATCCGATGCAGCTCGCGATCTTCATGAAGCTCGCGGCGCTCGCGGACAAGGCGATCTTCGTCGGCGACGTGAAGCAGGCGATCTACGGCTTCCGCGGCTGCGACCCCGAGCTCGTGCACGACACGCTCGCGGCGCTCGTCGAGCGCGGCGGCAAAGTCGACGTGCTCGAGCGCTCGTGGCGCTCGCGGCCCGCGCTCGTCGAGTACGTGAACCGCGTGTTCGTGCAGGCGTTCGATGGCGAGCTCGAGCGCGGACAGGTCGAGCTTCGCCCGCAGCGCGAAGAGCAGACGAACGCGCCGGCCGTGCTGCGCTGGACGATGACCGCGCGGAACAACGCCGGGCGCGCCGCGCAGCTTGCGGGCGCGATCGCGCGCCTCGTCGAATCCGGCTTCCCGATCGTCGACCCGGACACCCGCGAGACGCGGCCGGTGCGGTTCCGCGATATCGCCGTGCTCGCCGCGAGCAACGAGAACGTCGAGGAGATCGCGAAGGCGCTGCGCGCCGCGCAGGTGCCGATGAAGATGACGCTGTCGGGTCTCTTGACCGTGCCCGAGATTGCCGTCGCGAAAGCGGCACTCCGGCGCCTTGCCGACCCGGCGGACACGCTCGCGACCGCGGAGATCGTCGCGATGACGTCGGGGCTCCCCGCGGAAGCCTGGCTCGAGGACCGTCTGCGGCGGCTCGAGCGCGGCGACGGCGAGACCTGGGCGGCGGATCATCCGATCGTCGCGAAGCTCGAAGCGCTGAGGCCCACGATCGGCACGCAGTCGCCGGTCGAGATCGTCGCGCGCGTGCTGAACACGATCGGCCTTCGCGAGGCCGCGACGAGCTTCAGCCAGAATGCGATCAAGGCCGCGCAGCGGCACAAGAACCTCGACGCGCTGCTCGACCTCGCCGTCGAGTACGAGCGCCACTGCGACGCGCAGCATCTCGCGGCAACGCTGACGGGCTTTCTGTTCTGGCTCGAGAACCCGCACTCGCCCGAGCTCGACCTGCAGCCGGTCGTCACGACCGGCGACGCGGTGCACGTGCTGACGTATCACAAGGCGAAGGGTCTCGAGTGGCCCGTCGTCGTGGCCGCGGACCTTCATTTCGGGTGGCGGACGCGGCTATGGGACGTCCGCATCGAGCGCGACGGCACGCCGTTCGACATCGAGCGGCCGCTCGCCGGACGGCTGATCCGCTATTGGCCGAACGTCTTCGGCGATCGCACGAAAGACATCCCTGTGCTCGACGCGTTGTGCGACTCGGCCGAAGCCCGCGCGTGCCGCGCGCAGGGCGAGCGCGAGAGTCGGCGTCTCGCTTACGTCGGGCTCACGCGGGCGCGCGATGCGCTCGTGCTCGCGGTGCCGGACCGTGACCCGAAGCAGGACGCGTGGATCCGCACGTTCCACTGCGCGGAGCTGCTGCCGACCGACGACCGGCTCGACATCGGCGACGGCAAGACGATCCCGACGCGCGTCGAAGTCCTCGATGACGACGCCGAAGGCGCGGAGCCCGCACCGTTCGCGCCGCGGAGACTGCCCGAGCGCGCACGCGCCGATCTGCCGCGCGAGAGCGTCTACCCGTCGGGCCTGCCGCCCCTCCAACATGCGCGCATTGCGGAACGGATCGATCTCGGCGCGCGGATTCCGCTTCACGGCGACGACATGACGTCGATCGGCACGGCGCTCCACGCCGCGATCGCCGCGCATCTCGTCAATCCGGGCAGAGCCGACGCGCTCGAGCGCGTGCGCGCGCTGCTCTCGGCCGCCGGGGTCGCCCCGTTCGTCGACGCGGAGCACGTGCTCGCCGCCGCCGAGCGCTTCCGCGCGGTCGTCGCGGAGCGCTTCGCGCCGCAGCGCGTCCTCGTCGAGCATCCGATCGTGCACCGGCTCGCCGACGACCGTGTGGTGCGCGGCTCGATCGACGTGCTGCTCGAGACGGCGCACGGACTCGTCGTGATCGACCACAAGTCATCGCCGCGGCCCAAATCGGCGTGGGTCGACGATGCGCTCGAGCACTCCGGTCAGCTCGACGCGTACCGCCGCGCGCTCGAGGCCGCGGGTCTACGGGTCGCGGAGTGCTGGATCCACTTTCCGGTGTCGGGCGGGCTCCTGCGCATCGTCGATGACGCCGCAAGGCCGGCCGCGGACTTCACCGCCGCGACGCAGCCCGATTTGTTTGCCTGACGAACGACGCAGATCGCCGGCTCGGAGCGACATCCGATCGATCTTGCGCCGTAGCACGAACAGGCGCGCTACAGCTCGAACTCGAAGCGCACGCCGATCCGATACGCCGTGCCGCCGAGCTCGACACCGTCCTTGTCGGCGTCGTAGTGCTCCGCCTCGAGCAGCACGAAGCTCCGCAGGTACGGCTCCCCGCCCGGCCGCGCCGCCGCTTCGCGCGAGCCGCTCGCCCCGAAGCGCCAGCGCAGCCCCGCGCGAACGAGCGCGCCGACGTCGGTGCGCCCGTCGGCGTCCGGCTGCAGCACGACCTCCTGCCGATACCACGCGCCGCCGACGCCGACGCCCGCGTACGGCACGATGCGGCGGCCCGGACGCTCGAAGATGAAGTCCGCGAAAACGTGCAGCGGCATCACCGTGAGCTCGACCGCGTCCGGGACCACGGTGCCGTCCGGTGCTCTCGCGAGCCCTTCGTCGTCGCGATAGCCGATGCGCGCGCCGACCTCGAGCCAGTCGCGCAAGCGATAGGCGCCCGAGATCGAGAACGACGTGACGCGATCGTCGCCGTAGAACGCGTCGTAATCGTCGAGATCGACGTACGTGCGGCCGCCGGTGATCGAGTACATCCAGCGCGGGCTCGACGTCGACGAGAGCCGCGCGAGCGGCCCGCGGGCCGGAGGTACGCTGCCCTGCTGCGCGTCCGCGGTCGACGGCGCGCACACAAGCGATGCCGCGACCGCCGCGAGCGCGGCCGCGAAGCAGCCGCCGCTCGTCGGCACCGGCCGGCGTGACTCTGCCTCTCCGGCGCTCCGCCTCGCTCGCCGCGCACGACGCCTTCGAAGTGCGAGCGCGAGCCCGGTCACGCCCGCCGCCGCGAGCACGGTGAGCCCCGCTCCGCCGCCTTCGAGCGCGACGAGCGCGACGAGCACGGCCGGCTTCAGCATGATCCGCACGGCCGGCTTCAGCTCCGCGTGCCGCTCGAGCCATCGGGCCGCCGGCGGACTGAGCGCGTAGTAACGTGTGACGAGCCAGCGTCCGGCGGCGTTCGAGAGCAGGAAGCGGTCGCGGAACGCGCGCAGGATCTCGACGTCCGCCGCATGCTTCGATCCGAACGCGGCGGTCGCGATGAAGCACGCGTCGTCGTCGGCCAACGGCGGGAACGCGTCGAGCGGCGCGGGCGTCGCGGACAGCACGTTCGACAGGGCGCTCTCGGCGTCGTCGCCGATCGCGAGCGACGCCGGCGGCGACAGCACACTCTCGTGCCGCTGCGGCGTGTTGTCGTAGACCGAGACCGCGACATGGTACGTCGCGCGCGAAACGGCGCTCATGGCGAACTGATACGTCGTCTCGTTCGCGAGGCCCGTGACGACGTGCTGCGTCGTGCCCGCCGGCACCTCGACGCGGTTCTCCGCAGGATCCGCAATGCCGTAATAGATTCTGTAAGCATCGGCTTCTGGTACCGCCTCCCAGCTGAGCACGACGGATTCGTTCCGCCCCTGCGCATCGATCAGCCGCGGCGGAAGCGGCGGCGTCACGGCGGCATCGAGCCCCTCGAGCGTCAGGCTCGTCGCGGCGCCCGCATCGATCGGCGACGTGCCGTTCGCGGCATCGTCGCCGTCGTAGTCCGCGGGCGACTGCGGCGGCGCGCCGCGCTTGTAATAGACGCGATAGCCGCCGGGGTTCGTCGTGCTCGTGACGCGGTAGTCGAGGTTCGCGTTCCACGACGCCTCGAGACCGAAGCCGTCGGCCGCGCTGCCGACGGCACGCAACGTCGGCTGCCCGACCGGGAACGGGAACACGTCGGCGAGCTCCCCGCCGTACGCGCCGGCATCGGCGGTCGTGCTGTCGATCGCGTCGAGCCCTCTGCCGATGTCGATGCACGCCGAGCCTTCGCGCAGATGGAAGTCGCGCGCATCGGGCGACACGAAGCGCGGATCGCCGAACACCGAACCGGTTCCCGCTTCACCGTCCGAGTCGGCGGGCAACGCGCCGTTTCGAAAGAAGCAGTTCGAGCGAACGTTCTCGAACGGAGCAGGAACCGACGTCGTCGCGATCGCCGTGTCGTTGCCGGCGAAGATGTTATTGACGATCTCGACCGAGGTCGTCAGGCGCTGGATCGCGACGCCGTTCTCGAAGAACACATTGTTGACTGCTTCGACGCTCGAGGCGTCGACGTCGAGCCCGACGTCGCGCACGCGATCGAAAACGACGTTCGCGATATCGATGCTCGAGGAGAGCCGCACTGAGACGCCGATGCTCGACTCGATCAGCGTGAAGTTCGAGAAGCGCACGGCCGTCGAGCTCTCGATCGTGACGGTCGGCATCGAGTCGTCGTCCGGCTCGAGCAGCGTGCGCGCGGTCTCGCGCCCGACGACGTCGACGCCGCTCTTCAGGACGAGGTTCTCCGAGTACCGGCCCGGCTCGACGAGCACGACGTCGTTCTCGTCGGCCGCGTCGATCGCAGCCTGGATGGTCGAGAAGTCGCCAGGAACCGACAGCGTCTCGGCCAGAGCCGGACCAGCCGACGCTGCCGCGCATCCGAGCACGCAGAAAAGAAGTCGTGAGTGATTCAATGATCCTGCCGAAGTTCGTCGTGACGGCCGCAACGTCACTACGAGACCAAGAAGCGCGCCTCGGAGTCAAGCGATGCGGGGCCGACGGCTTGCGGCGCGGCCTCGACGGGAATTCGACGGCCGACGCGGGTCGATCACGGCCGACTCGCACCATCGAGGGCGACTCGCGGTGACCACGGCCGACTCACGGGCGCCAGCCCGCGATGCCTTGCCACCTTCCCCGGCCCGAGTCGTGGTGATACCTTGCGACGAGCACAGAAAAACAAGGCAGGAGGAGTTGCCGATGATCACTCGACGGGAAGTCCTGGCGTTGACCGCGCAAGCCGGTGCCGCCCTGGCCCTCGCCCCGCGTCTCGGCGCCGCTCAGGCGCGCGGCGATCTGATCACGCGTCCGATCCCTTCCACCGGCGAGGAGCTGCCGATCATCGGCCTCGGAAGCTCCGCGACCTTCAGCCAGGCGGCACGCGCCGAGGACTACGACTCCGTTCGCGCCGTGCTGCAGACGATGCTCGATCTCGGCGGCACCGTCTTCGATACCGCGCCGAGCTACGGCGCGTCCGAGGAGGTCGCGGGCAAGATCGTGCAGGAGCTGAACGCGGCCGACCGGGTTTTCTGGGCGACGAAGCTGAACGTCGCGGGCTTCGGCGGAGGCACGGCGGATCCCGCCGCCGCGCGGCGCCAGGTCGAAACGTCGCTCGAGCGGTTCGGGCGCGAGCCGATCGACCTGATCCAGGTGCACAACATCGCCGACATGCAGACGCAGTTCTCGATCCTCCGCGAATACAAGCAGGAGGGCCGCGTGCGTTATATCGGCACGACGTCGACGTTCAAGCAGCAGTACGAGGATCTCGAGCGCTACATGCTCGAGGAGCCGCTCGACTTCATCGGCATCGACTACGCGGTCGACAACCTGAGCGCCGAGGAGCGGCTGTTCCCGATCGCGCAGGAGCGCGGCATCGCCGTGATGGTGTACATGCCGTTCGGCCGCACGCGGCTCTGGGAACGCGTCGAGGGCCATGAGGTGCCGGAGTGGGCACGCGAGTTCGGCGCGGAGACGTGGGCGCAGTTCTTCCTGAAGTTCGCCGCGTCGCATCCGGCGGTCACGGTCGTCACGCCGGCGACGAGCAGGCCGCACCATATGGAGGACAACATGCGCGCGGCGTACGGCCGCCTGCCGGACGAGTCGGAGCGCCGGCGCATGGTCGAGTTCATCGAGTCGTTGCCGTCCTGACCCGAAGAATCGTGTCAGACACCATTTCCGGCGGAAATGGTGTCTGACACAAGCGCCGTGGCCATGACCCAGGCCACGCCCCGAATTGACCCCAGGCGAAAACGCGTCCTAGGCTGGGCGGCATGAGAACCGCTCCATTCGCCCACACCGGCATCGACGTGTCCGTGATCGGCCAGGGCACGTGGAACATCGAGCTCGACGATCCCGAGGAGGCCGTCGCCGCGCTCGACGCCGGCCTCGACGCCGGCATGAACCACATCGACACCGCGGAGCTCTACGGCCGCGGCAAAGTCGAGCGGATGATCGCGCCGATCGTGCGCCAGCGCCGCGAGCAGATCTTCCTGGTCTCGAAAGTCCTTCCGCAGAACGCGTCCTACGAGCGGACGCTCAAGGCGTGCGAGCAGTCGTTGCAGCGGCTAGGCACCGATTACCTCGACGTCTACCTGCTGCACTGGCGCGAGCGCGGGACGCCGCTCGAGGAGACGTTCAAGGCGTTCGAAGCGCTGAAGGACGCAGGCAAGATCCGTCACTACGGCGTCAGCAACTTCGACGTCGACGATCTCGAAGAGGCCGTGCGCATCGTCGGCGAAGGGAAGATCGTCTGCAACCAGGTGCTCTATCACCTGAACGAGCGGTCGATCGAGCACCGGCTGATCCCGTGGTGCCGGGATCACGGCATCGCGGTCGTCGCGTACAGCCCGTTCGGCAGCGGTCGGTTTCCGTCGACACGTACGAACGGCGGCCGCGTGCTCGCGTCGATCGCGGAGCGGCGCCACGTCACGGTCCACCAGGTTGCGCTCGCGTTCCTCGTGCAGCAGGGCGACGTGTTCGCGATCCCGAAGGCCGCGCGCGTCGAGCACGTGCTCGACAACGCGCGCGCGGGAGACCTCGAGCTGACGCGCGCCGAGATGCAGTCGATCTCGGACGCCTTCCCGGTCAGGCCGCGTAAGTCCCTGCCGATGATCTGACGCGGGCCGAGAGGCACAGCGGACCGCCGCCCGCGCCGGTGAACCGTGGTCCGCCGGGACACGCGGCAGCGCCTCGCGTCGAACGCGTTCTCCGCCGTGAAGAGGCGAACGTTGTCCGCAAGATTCACGGCCTCGGCGGCTGCACGTCCATCCGCGAGCTCTCGTACGGGCCGGTATTGTCGAAGCGGCGCGGCGCGTCGAAGTCGGTCGGGAGCTCCACGAGGCGATTCGGTCCCGTGCGCGGCTTCTCGAGGCGGAACGCGTCGTAGAGCCTTCCGGTCGCCGTGCGCGCCTCGTAGGTCAGCGTATCGCCGTCGAGCGAGATCACCTGGAAGAACGGCGTGTTCTCGGCCGTCCGCTCGAGCACGGCGCCGTGCTCGGCGAACGCCGACCAGCCGTCCTCACCGACGCGATACATCTTCGTGCCCGCGATCGACGTCACGAACACCGTGCCGAGCTCGCCGCGGGTCGCGGTCGGCGCACGCACGCCGGCGTATGTCGCACCGCGGCCGTACGAGTGATCGTGGCCCTGCAGCACGATGTCGACGCCGTGCCGCTCGATGACCGGCAGAAACGCCGCACGCCGCTCGGGGCCCGGCTCGCCGTACGTCCGCCCGAGCAGCTCGAACATCGGATGGTGCATCGCGACGATCTTCCACTTCGCGTCGGACTCGGCGAGCACGCGGTCGAGCCATTCGGCCTGCACGCCGAAAAGCACGTCGGCCATCGTATTCAGCACGGCGATCGTCGCGTCGCCGTAGCGCACCGCGTACACGGTCTCGTCGAGCTCGTCCGGCAGCGTGGGATCGCGCGGCAGCTCGAACTGCGGGCGCCACAGGACCGAGAGCCCTGTAACGATCCCGTTCTCGTTCGAAATCCCGTCGAAATACTCGTGATTGCCGACCGCCGGCAACGCCGGAATCGTGCCGTGGATGAACCCGACCGACTTGAACCACTCGGCCCACTCGAAGTCGCGGCTGCCGATGTTCACGAGATCCCCGGCGTGGATCGCGAAGCGCGCGTCGGGCGCCGCGGCGTACGCGGCGCGCACGACACGCGCCCAATGCGACAGGATGCCGTCCTGCGCGTCGCCGAAATACAGGAACCTGAACGGCGTGCCCGGCCGCGGCGCGGTCCGCGTGTGGAACCATTCGCTGAAGTGCCCGTCGGCGCCCATCACGCGATACGCATAGAGGGTATCGGGCTCGAGGTCCGTGAACGTCACGGAGTGATAGGCCGGGGGCGTCACGTGCTGGTTCCAGCGAAGCGTGTACTCCGTGCCGTCGATGACCTTGCGATTGAGGTCGGGTTTCTCGGTACGGGCATCGACCGATATCGCGCCGAGATCGAAACGGCTGTGGTCGTCCGCGCGGACGATCTCGGCGCGCGTGCCGTCGACGCTCGCATCGGTGCGCCACGATACGGAGAACGACGTCGCCGGGTCTGCGCCGACCGTCACGACGATTCGATCGGGCCACGGGGACGCCTCCTGCCATGGCGGCGTCGACGGCGGACGTGCGTCGGCCGGCGTTTGCGCAAGCGCCGGCACGGCGCAGAGCGCGCAACACACGATCGAGATCAGCAAGGAACGTGATGCGTGCATGACATAAGCTCCAGCGGACTGAGCAGCCGCGGCGAGTTCACTCGAAACGCGCGGAAGCTCCCGATCACGGGATTGTAGTCAAAAGCGCACCGAGCGCGCCTGCCCGGCGAGCCGGCGCCCCGTTCCGATAAACTGACCGTCCCCTGCGAGCTTCCGGTCCCGCCGTTGTCCCGAAGATCCCGACGCAGCGATACCACGAGCCGCGCAGCACCGAACACGCGAGGCGAGCGCGGCCGCAAGCCGGCGGCGCGCGCGACGCCTCCGGACGAGCTGTCGGCACCGGAAGGCATCGCACGCTTCGCCGCCATCGCGGCACGCGCACGCGCGGACCTCACATCGTTCCCGAGCGCCGCCGTGCTCGCGCGCGCCGCGGGTACGACGACGGGCGACCTGACCGCGCTCTTCGTCGCCCACGCGCACACGACGCCGGCCACGTGGCTCGTGCGCGAGCGCGTCCGCGCCGCGCGAACGCCGCTCCTCGAAAGCGGCGCATCCGTGGCGACGGTCGCCGAGACCGTCGGCTTCGCGACCGAGACGGCGTTCCGTCACGCGTTCATGCGCACGCTGCGAATGACGCCGGAGGCGTATCGGGCGCTGCGGCACGGCGGGCCGTTCGAGCTCCGTCTGCCGGCCCGGTACCGCGCCGGCGACGTGCTCGCCTATCACGGACGCGACCCGGCGAGCCCGTCGGAGCGGATCGACGGCCTGCGCCTCGTGAAGGCCCTGACGACGACCGACGGGCCCGCCGTGCTCGAGATCACGCTCGAGCGCGGCCGCGCGACGGTCCAGCTCGTCGGGGTCCGGCGGCCGAGCCCGCGCGCCCTGCACGACGCGCACGCGACGGCGCTGCGCCTGCTCGGCCTTCACGCGGACGTGCGTGCCTTCGAGGCGTTCGCGAGCCGCGATGCGATCCTCTGGCCGATCGTGTCGGTGCGCCGCGGGCTCCATCTGCCGCTGACCGCGACGACGTTCGAGGGACTCTGCTGGGCGATCCTCGGGCAGCAGATCAACCTCGCGTTCGCGCTCGCGCTGCGGCGCGATCTCCTCGAGCTTGCCGGCGAACGGATCGGCAGCCTGATCGCGCACCCGACACCGGAGCGCGTCGCGGCGCTCGACATCGAGGAGCTCAGGCGCCGCCGCTTCTCGCGCGCGAAAGCCGAATACCTGCTCGACGCCGCGGCGGCCGTCGCGAACGGGGATCTCGCGCCGGAGCGACTCGGCGACGGCTCGGCCGTCGCCGCGGAGCAGGCGTTGACGCGGATGCGCGGCATCGGCACGTGGACCGCACGCTACGTGCTGATGCGCGGTGTCGGCTTCGAGGATGCCGCGCCGGTCGGCGACGTCGCGCTCGCGGCCGCGCTCGAGCGCGTGACCCGAGCGGAGCGCCGCCCGACCGGCGACGAGGTCGAAACGCTGATGCGCCGCTTCTCGCCGTACCGGAGCCTCGCGACCTTCCATCTCTGGGCCGCGCTGAAAGACGGCGCGCGCTGAGCGTCGCCCCAAGCCTCCTCGAACGCCGTCGTGTCGTGGCCTTCGGGTGCCTCTCCGAGGCCCGGCTCAGTCGAGCACGTCGTCCGCCCACGTGAGCGCTGCGGACACCTGCGGGAAGCCGATCGTGCTCGTCAGGAGCAGCAGCGCATGATGAATCTCGTCGCGGGTCGCGCCGAGGTCCTGCGCGCGCCGGCAGTGGCTGTGCACCGCGCCTTCCGAGCGCGTCGCGGCCGCGGCCGCGAGCTGGATCAGCTCGGCCGTCTTCGGGTCGAGCGGACCGGCCTGCTTCACGCTCTCGCCGAGCGTCTCGAGCGCCGTCATGTATTCAGGGTAGCGCTTCGTCAGCTGATTGAAGTGTTTCGGCGGCTTCCTCATCGCGTCCCCTCCTGCTCGGGCTTCTTCGCCATGTTGCCCGGCTTTCCGACGCCCGAGAAGCCGCGTCGAGACGCGCTCGGACCCACAAGAGACACCCTTCTCGGCCACGACGAGAAAACGCTTGCAGGGCCTTGCGTCGGGTTTGACCCGCCTCCGCGGGACACATACCTTAAGCCCCCGTAGCTCTGGGGAGAGATACCGATGAGGCAACCTAAGGTGTGGGCGCTGATCGCGGCCGTCGCGACGCTCGGCGTGCTCGCAGGCTGCGGCGGCGGTGGCGGACCGGCGTCGGGCGTCAAGGTCTACCGGCACTCGGAGAACGGCTCGCCGACGAATCTCGACCCGCTCCAGTCGTCGACCGTCTACTCGAACATGGTGGTCGTCAACGCGTACGACACGCTCTACCGCTACAAGTATCTCGCCCGCCCCTACGAGCTCGCCCCGAACCTCGCCGCGGACCTGCCCGAGGTCTCCGACGACGGCCTGACCTACACGATCCGCCTGAAGACCGGCGTCGAGTTCATCGACGACCCCGCGTTCCCGGGCGGCAAAGGCCGCGAGGTCGTCGCCGAGGACGTGATCTACTCGATCAAACGGCACTTCCATCCGGACAACATCTCGCAGGGCGCGTGGCTCTGGGCCGGCAAAATCGAGGGCCTCGAGGAGTGGGCCGCGGCCGGCGGCGACTACGACCAGCCCGTGTCGGGCCTGACGGCGCTCGACTCTCACACGTTGCAGATCCGGCTCGTCCGTCCGTTCCCGCAGCTCCCGTTCACGCTCGCGATGGGACAATCCGCGGTCGTTCCGCGCGAGGCCGTCGAGCACTACGGCCCCGAGTTCAGCCGCCGTCCGGTCGGTTCCGGTCCGTTCAAACTGATCAGTTTCGACACGACCCGCGTCGTCTTCGAACGAAATCCGAAATTCCGCGAGGAGCCGCTCGACCTCGAGCACGAAGGCTACGATCCCGCGCTGCACGGTGATCTCGGCCTCGAGAAGCTCGAAGGCAAGGCCCCGCCTTTCATCGACCGGCTCGAGATCGACTTCATCGAGGAGTCGCCGGCGCGCTGGGCGTCGTTTCTGTCGGGCCGCGAGATCCAGTACACGGGCGTGCCGCCGGAGCAGCTCCCGGCCGTGCTCGAATCGACGGACCCCGTGAAGCTCAAGCCCGAATACGCCGCGCGGTATCGCATGGTCTCGGGCCCCGAGTCGGGCCTCGTGTTCTACGTCTTCAACATGGAAGACCCGTCGATCGGCTTCAACGAGGACCCGACGCGCAATCGGATGAACCATGCGCTCAGGTGCGCGATCCGCGATGCGTTCAGCTGGGAAGAGCGGAACGCCCGGTTCTACGGCGGCCTCGGTATCGTGTTCCCCGGCGTGATCCCGCCCGTCGTGCCGGAGTTCGACCCGAACCTCGATCGCGACTCGGTCACGCAGAACGTCGACCGCGCGAGGCAGCGGCTCGCCGAGGCCGGCTGGACTCCCGAGAACCTGCCGGTCCTCGAGTACGCCGGCGTCTCGAGCACGACGAACCGCGAGATGTACGAGCAGTTTCGCGGAAACCTGGCCGCGATCGGCTACCCCCAGGAGAAGATCGTGTATCGCGCGTTCGCGAACTTCGGCGACTTCAACCGCGCGATGCGCAACAAGGAGCTGATGCTGATGGGCTACGGCTGGGGACTCGACTACCCGGACGCCGAGAACACGCTGCAGCTCTTCTACGGCCCGTACGAGGCGCCCGGCTCGAACGCGTCGAACTACAAGAATCCAGAGTACGACCGGCTCTACGAGCGGGCCGCGGTGCTGCAGCCGGGACCGGAGCGTACCGAGATATTCCACCGGATGAACCAGATCCTGATCGACGACTGCGTGGGCATCATGGCGCTGACCCGTCAGACCGTGTTCCTGTATCACAAGAACGTGATCGCGCTGCCGGATCGCGAGGTGCTCGGCGCTTTCTTCATGCGGTTCGTCGACATCGACACGGAGGGGGACGCGTCGTAACGCGTCGGCGTCCGGCGCCGAGCGCCACGTTCCGACCTGAAACCGATGGACTTCCTCGCCTACACCGTCCGCAAGCTGATCTACGGCGTGCCGCTCGTCTTAGGCGTCAGCTTCGTCAGCTTCGTGCTGATGGTGTACTTCGGACCGGATCTCACGTATCAGCTCGTCGGCCGCAATCCGACCGCCGAGCAGATCGCGCGTGCGCACGAGATCCTGGGCTACAACCAACCGTTCCTCGTGCGCTACGTCGACTACCTCCGCGAGCTCGTCACGCTCGACTTCGGCCGCTCGTTCTCGACCGGCGAGCGCGTCGCGGATCTGCTCGCGCGCACGGTGCCGGTGTCGTTGCTCCTGACGCTGCCCGGGTTCGTGATCGGGAATCTCCTCGGCATCGGCCTCGCGCTCGTCGCCGGGTGGTTCCGCGGCGGCCTCGTCGACAAGGCGATCATGGCGGGCTCGGTCGTCGGCATGAGCATCAGCTTCCTGATCGTCATCATCGCTTTTCAGCTCTTCTTCTCCTCGCCGTACGGGTTGAACTACTTCCCGGTCCGCGGCTGGGAGGTGCGCGACCTCGGCGACTACGTCTATTACGTGACCGTGCCGACGCTCGCGCTCGTCTTCATCTCGCTCGGCTACAACACGCGCTTCTACCGCGCGGTCGTCGTCGAGGAGATGAGCCGCGACCACATCCGCACCGCACGCGCGTACGGGGCGACGCCGTTCGAGATCTTGTTCAAGCACGTGCTGAAGAACTGCATGATCCCGATCATCACGCGGCTCATGTTCTCGATCCCGTCGATCGTGATCGCCGGGAGTCTGCTGATCGAGGCTTACTTCGGCATTCCGGGTATCGGCAAGGCAACGTACGACGCGATCACGACCGGCGACCAGCCGGTGCTCAAGGCCGTCGTCGGCATCACGGCCGTGCTCTTCGTGCTCGTGCTGATCGTGAACGACATCCTGTACCGGCTCGTCGATCCGCGGGTGTCGCTGAAATGAGCTCCGCAAAATCGGGGTCAGACCCCGTTTTCTCCGAGCCCTTGTCGTCCCGGCCCTTTGCCGAGGACCTGCCGCCTTCCTCGGAAGAGGGCTCTGCCGCGGATTCGGCGTCGGCCCCCGGCCCGACGGCTGGAATGCGCACCGCGAAAAAGGGCTCTGACCCCAATTTCGTCGCGTCCGCATCGCTGTGGAGCAAGGGGCTCGCGAAGCTCCGCCGCGACCGGATCGGCATGGCGGCGTTCGCGGTCGTGCTCGTCTATTTTCTGATCGCGTGCGGCGTCTGGCTCGGGCTGATCGGGCAGGACTGGTACGTAACGAGCCCGGCGAGCTTCAGCCCGGCATCGAGCGAGCACTGGTTCGGCACGACGCGCAACGGCCAGGACATCTTCGACCGCGCGATCTACTCGACGAAGGTCGCGTTCGAGATCGGCCTCCTCGTCGCCGTGCTGACGACCATGATCGGCGGCGCGCTCGGCGCGATCGCGGGCTACTTCGCCGGCCGGTGGATCGACGAGATCGTCCTTTGGCTCATGGGCGTGCTCGACGCGCTGCCCTTCTATCTGTTCGTCGCCGCGGTCGCGTTCGCGATGCAGGGCCATCCGCTCGGCATGCACGTCGCGCTGATCGCGACGTTGTGGACGACGACCGGCCGCGTCGTGCGCGGCGAAGTCATCAAGCTCAAGTCCCTCGAGTTCGTCGAGGCCGCACGCACGATCGGGGCGCCCGATACGCTCATCATCTTCCGGCACATCCTGCCGAACACGTCGCACATCCTGCTCGTGCAGGCGACGATCGTGTTCGTCACGGCGATCAAGGCGGAGGTGATCCTATCGTTCCTCGGCATCGGCACGCAGGACGGCGTCAGCTGGGGCCTGATGCTGTCGCAGTCGACGACCGAGGTCACCGTCGGCTTCTTCAACAACTTCATCGCGGCGTCGGCGTTCCTGTTCGTGCTCGTGATGGCGTTCAACCTCTTCTCGGACGCGCTGCAGGACGCGCTCGATCCGAAGAAGGTGAGCCAATGAGCGGCGAGCCGCTGCTGTCGATCGAGGATCTCGTCGTCGAGTTTCGCGGCGACGCGGGCACGATCCGCGCCGTCGACGGGCTGACGCTTGCGATCGCGCCGGGCGAGCGGGTCGGGCTCGTCGGCGAGTCGGGCTGCGGGAAGAGCGTGACCGCGCTCGCGCTGCTCAGGCTCGTGCCGTCGCCGCCCGGACGCATCGCGGCCGGCCGCGTGCTGTTCGACGGCCGCGATCTGACCGCGCTGCGGGAGGCCGAGATGCGGCGCATCCGCGGTGCCGGGATCGCGATGATCTTCCAGGAGCCGATGACCGCGTTGAACCCGGTGTTCACGATCGGCAGCCAGATGACCGAAGTCCTGCGCCGGCAGCGGCGGCTCTCGCCGAAGGACGCGCGGACCGAGGCGATCGAATGGCTCGAGCGCGTCGGCATCCCGGACCCCGCGAAGCGCCTCGACAATTACCCGCACGAGCTTTCGGGCGGCATGCGCCAGCGCGTGATGATCGCGATGGCGCTCTCCTGCCGACCGAAGCTCCTGATCGCGGACGAGCCGACGACGGCGCTCGACGTGACGATCCAGGCGCAGGTGCTCGATCTGATGCGGTCGCTGACGGAGGAAACCGGTGCGGCGCTGATCCTGATCACGCACGATCTCGGCGTCGTGGCGGAGACGTGCCAGCGCGCGTGCGTCATGTACACGGGCAAGCTCGTCGAGGACGCGCCGGTCGAGACGCTGTTCGCGACACCGCGTCATCCGTACACCGCGGGCCTCCTCGCGTCGGTGCCGCGCGTGCGGGCGGATCGTCTCGAGCGGCTGCCGACGATCCCGGGCATGGTGCCCGACCTCGCGCGGCTGCCGGCGGGCTGCAGCTTCCGCGAGCGCTGCGGGAACGCCGTCGCGAGCTGTCACGCAGCGCCGCCGCCTCTGCGCGACATCGGCGCCGCGCGCGTCGCCTGCTACAACCCGGTGGCGGCGTGATGGAGCGCCCGATGTCGTCGCAGCTCGTCGACGAGCGGCGGATCGTGCCGACGGCCGACGCGAGCGATGCGGCGCGCGCTGAGATCGCGGACATGGCCGACGCACGTCCTCGCGACGCGCACGGGGCCGCGGCCGATCCGGCGCACGAGCCCGGGCGCCGCGTCCACGCCGAAGCGTCGGGTACGGATCCGCTGCTCGACGTTCGCCACCTGAAGAAGTACTTCCCGATCCGCGGCGGGCTGCTGCGGCGCGTCGTCGCCGAGGTCAAGGCCGTCGACGATGTGAGCTTCACTGTCGCTCGCGGCCGCACGCTCGGGCTCGTCGGCGAGTCGGGCTGCGGCAAGACGACACTCGGCCGCACGATCCTGCGGCTGCACGAGCCGACGAGCGGCGAGATCCTGCTCGACGGTCGGCCGATCACCGGGCTCTCGCATCGTGAGCTCACGCGGCGACGCCGCGAGATGCAGATCGTCTTTCAGGACCCCTACGGTTCGCTGAACCCGCGCAGAACCGTCCTCGAGACATTGCGCGAGCCGCTCGACCTCCATCGCATCGGTACGCCGGCCGACCGGCGCCGGCGCGTCGAGGAGCTGCTCGAGCTCGTCGGCTTGAGGCCCCAGGTGCTGTCGCGGTATCCGCACGAGTTCTCCGGAGGGCAGCGCCAGAGGATCGGCATCGCGCGCGCGCTCGCGCTCGAGCCTTCGCTCGTCGTCGCGGACGAGGCGGTGTCCGCGCTCGACGTCTCGGTGCAGGCGCAGGTGCTGAATCTGATCGCGGATCTGCAGCGCCGCTTGGGTCTTTCGCTGCTCTTCATCTCGCACGACCTCGCGGTCGTGCAGCACCTGTCGCACGACGTCGCGGTGATGTATCTGGGCAAGATCGTCGAGTCGGGCCCGGCGGAGCGGATTTACGCCGACCCGAAACACCCCTACACGCGTGCGCTGCTATCCGCGGTGCCCGTTCCCGATCCGACGAGGAAGTCGCGCCGGATCGTGCTGCCGGGCGACGTGCCGTCGCCGGTGAACCCGCCGCCCGGCTGCCCGTTCCACACGCGCTGCCCGGACGCGCGCGCGGAATGCCGCGCCGTCGTGCCGCCGACGGTGACGGTCGAGCCGACACCCGGCGCGGCCGCCGCCCGCTCGACCGCGCCCCATCGCGTCGCGTGTCACCTCTACGCGTAAGAATTCGGGGTCAGAGCCCTTTTTGAATCGGGCGAAGCCCTTCCCCGCATGGAAATCGCGTCAGACACCTTTTCGCGAAACCGACCGTCGACCCGACTTCGCGAAACCGGGCTTCCGATCCCACTTCGCGAAACCGGGCTTCCGAGCCGACTCGGGAAGCCGGGCATCCGATCCGACTTCGCGAAGGCTCTATACGATTTCCGTCAAGTAAGGGTCTAAGCCACATTCGAAAAAGGGCTCTGACCCCGATTTTTGCGGACCCGAATTTTCGTATGGATTCCACCAAACTGCCGATCCACGCCGCGCTGCCGGCGCTCCGGGCCGCGCTCGAGCG
>CAZKNH010000013.1:31004-51244 GCA_964553875.1 uncultured Gammaproteobacteria bacterium
CCACCAAACTGCCGATCCACGCCGCGCTGCCGGCGCTCCGGGCCGCGCTCGAGCGCGCCGGCGCGGCCGCCGTGCTGCACGCACCGCCCGGCGCGGGCAAGAGCACGGTCGTGCCGCTCGTGCTCGCCGACGAGCCGTGGGCGCACGGGCGCATCGTCATGCTCGAGCCGAGGCGGCTCGCCGCGCGCGCGGTCGCGACGCGGATGGCCGCGACCCTCGGCGAGCGCGTGGGCGAGCGGGTCGGGTATCGCATGCGGCTCGACACGCGCGTCTCATCCCGCACGCGGATCGAGGTCGTGACCGAAGGCGTGCTGACGCGGATGCTGCAGCACGACCCGTCGCTCGACGGTGTCGCGCTCGTGATCTTCGACGAGTTCCATGAGCGGAGCGTCGACGCCGACCTCGGCCTGGCGTTGACGCTCGACGCGCGCGACGGGCTGTCGCCGGAGCTCCGGATCCTCGTGATGTCGGCGACGCTCGATGTCGAGCCGGTCGCGAATCTGCTCGGCGGCGCTGCGGTCGTCAGGGCAGAAGGCCGCGCGTTCCCCGTCGAGACGCGCTACGTCGGACAAGGCCTGCCGCCGATGCCGACCGCGCGCGGACCCGGCGCTTCCGCGAGCGGCCCGTCGTGTGAAACCGCCGTCGCGCGCGCAATCGTGCGGGCGCTCGACGATGCGGACGGCGACGTGCTCGCATTCCTGCCGGGTGCCGGCGAGATCCGCCGCGTCGAGTCGATGCTCGACCCGGTCGCCGATCGGGCGCGCATCCTCCCGCTCTACGGCGACCTCGATGCAGGGGCACAGGACGAGGCGCTCGCGCCGTCCCGCGACGGCCGCCGGAAGATCGTGCTTGCGACGAACATCGCCGAGACGAGCCTGACGATCGACGGCGTGCGCGTCGTCGTCGACTCGGGCCTCGTCCGCACGAGCATGTTCGACCCGGCGACCGGCATGAGCCGGCTCGAGACGCAGCGCGTCTCGAGGGCTTCCGCGGATCAGCGCCGCGGACGGGCCGGCCGCACCGCTCCCGGCGTCTGCTATCGCGTGTGGAGCGAGGCCGCGCAGCGCAGCCTCGCACCCGCGACGCCGCCCGCGATCCTGTCGGCGGACCTCGCGCCGCTCGCGCTCGAGCTCGCGAGCTGGGGCGTCGACGACCCCGCCAGGCTCCGCTGGCTCGACCCGCCGCCCCTGCCTGCGCTTGCGAGCGCGCGCGACCTGCTCGAGCGGCTCGGCGCGCTCGATGCCGCGGGTCGCATCACGCCGCACGGACGCCGCATGGCCGGCCTCGGCGTGCATCCGCGGCTCGCGCACATGCTGCTTCGCGGCCTCGACCTCGGTCTCCTCGGCACGGCCGCGCGGCTTGCGGCGCTTCTGTCCGATCGCGATCTGCTGCGCGGCCGCGGACCCGACCGCGACGCCGACATCGCGGCGCGCGTCGCGCTGCTCGATGGAAGCGCGCGCGAGGCCGACGCACCGCGCCGTCCAAGCGGTGAGCATCCGCAACGGATCGACCGCGGCGCGCTCCACCGCGCACGGCGGTTCGCCGCCGAGCTCGAGCGAACCCTCGCGCGAAACGCCGCATCCCGACCTGCCCGTGCCGGCAACCCGCCGAGCCCCGATCGATCCCCTGACGTCGCCGATCCGATCGGGCTGCTGCTCGCGTTCGCCTATCCGGATCGGATCGGCATCAGGCGCGCCGGCGGCGACGCCCGCTACACGCTCGCGAACGGCCGCGGCGCGGTCGTCGATGGCGCGCAGCGCGTCGGCCGCGAGGAGATGATCGTCGCCGTCGACGTCGACGATCGGGACCGCGACGCGCGAGTCCTGCTCGCCGCACCGCTCGCACGGTCCGACTTCGAAGCGCATTTCGCGGACGCCATCGAGCGCGTCGACGTGACCGAGTGGAACCCGCGCGAGGAGGCCGTCGTTGCACGGCGCCGGGTCCGGTACGGCGCGCTCGTGCTCGACGAGAAACCGCTGCCGCAGATCCCGGCCGAAGCGGTCAGGCGCGCGATGCTCGACGGCATCCGCGCGCTCGGCCTCGATGCGCTGCCCTGGACACGCGACGCCCGCGATCTGCAGGCACGAATCGAGTTCGCGCGCCGCCTCGGCGTCGACGAGCTCGCGGACTGGCCCCCGTTCGACGACGCCGCGCTCGCGGCGACGCTCGACGACTGGCTCGCACCGTGGCTCGACGGCATGAGCCGGCGCGAGCATCTCGCGAGGCTCCCGCTCGCCGATGCGCTGTCGACGCGGCTCGGGTGGGAGCGTCTGCGCCGGCTCGACGAGCTCGCGCCCGCGCGCCTCGTCGTGCCGAGCGGCTCGAGCATCCGCATCGACTACGTCGACGAGAACGCGCCCGTCGTCGCCGTGCGGCTGCAGGAGGTCTTCGGGCTCGTCGAGACCCCGAGGATCGGCGGCGGACGCGTGCCGGTCACGTTCCGGCTGCTGTCGCCGGCGCAGCGCCCTGTGCAGGTCACACGCGATCTCGCAAGCTTCTGGCGCACCGCATATCGCGACGTCCGCAAGGACCTCCGCGGCCGCTACCCGAAACACGACTGGCCAGAGAACCCTCTCGAGGCCCAACCCGTGCGCGGGGTGCGCCGCCGGCGGCCGGACGGCTGATGCCGGCGCGGCGCGAAGCCGCGCCGTCTGCATACAACGGATCGGATCCGCTCGAGCATCCTGCCGAGAAACCGGGCGGTTCGCTCGTCTTCGAGCTCGCCGTAACCCGCGTGCTGCATGCAAGCGCGACTCGTCGTTCGCAAACGGATATCCCGCGATGGACAAGTTACGAGACTAGAGAGTAATCTCCGGAACTCTTGACAGCGGGAGAATCATGAAGCTCGAAAGCATCGTCGAACCGATTTGCCCGCGGCCGCTGCACAGCGAGGTCGCGGACCGGTTGCGTGATCTCATCGTGCAAGGCGAGCTCGAACCGGGCGCGCGTTTGAACGAGCGTCTGCTGACGGAGCGTTTCGGCATTTCGCGCACGCCGCTGCGCGAGGCGATCAAGATGCTTGCGTCGGAAGGGCTCGTGCAGCTCTTGCCGAACCGAGGCGCCGTCGTCACGTCGATCACGCGCAAGAGTGCGCTCGACATGTTCCAGATCATCGGCGTCCTCGAATCGCTCGCCGGCGAGCTCGCGTGCGAGCGGGCGACGGACCGGGACATCGACGAGATCGCGAGCCTGCACGAGAAGATGCGGCGTCATCACAAGCGGCGCGAGCTGAATGACTACTTCCGCCTGAATCAGGAGATCCACCAGCGGATCGTCGATTGCGCCGGCAACGTCGAGCTTGCGGACATCTACCGTCGGCTTTCGGTGCGGCTGCGCCGCGCCCGCTACATGGCGAACTACTCGAAGGAGCGCTGGGACGCGGCGATGGCCGAGCACGAGCAGATTCTAGAGGCGTTGACCGAGCGGCACGCGAAGCGCCTGAAGGCCCTGCTCGCGACCCACCTCGAGAACAAGCTCAAGGCCATCGAGGACTGGCTCGGCACGCTCGAGCCCACACCGCAGAAGCGAGCTCCGGCCGGCGCCTGACGCCACGCGGGGCGGCCGGTCAGGCGCGCCGCCCCGGACGGCATCACGGTCTCACGAACGCGATATTCCGTTTCGGCGCGGAGCCGACGGTGATCCTCGCGACTTCCTCGATCTTCGCGATGTCGATCACGGACACGTCGTCGCTGTGCCCGTTCGCCGCGTACGCATAGCGGCCGTCCGGGCTGAACGTGATCCAGTCCGGATGACTCCCAACCTTCACGCCGCCGAGATACTCGAGGTCCGGCAGCGAGTACGCGTACACGTGGCCGTTCAGCCGACTGCAGACCCAGAGCGTTTTCTGATCCGGCGCGACGCCGATGCCGTGCGCGGGCGCCGCATTGAACGGACCCTCGTCGCGCTGGTCCTCTGGGATCTCCGGCAGCTCGATGCGCGCGACCTCGGTCCGCGTATCGAAGTCGACGACGGTGAACCCGTGGAACTCCGATATTTGCACGAACATCTTGTCGGTCGAGCCGTCCGGCTTCGTCGTGAACGCGATCGGACGCACGCCCTCGAGCGCCGACTCGTTCCGAGGCGGATACATCGAGAACACGAGCTCCTCGGTGTCCGTGCTGTACACGACGAGGTTCTCGCTGCCGCCGAACGTGCCGCCGACGACGTAGCGGCCGTCCGGCGTCACGTACGTGTTGTGCACGCGCGAGCCGGTGTCGATGTGCCGCACGCGCTCGAGCTTCTCGGTGTCGATCACGTCGATGCCGCCCGGCGGCTGCTGCATGATGCCGACGTAGACGTAGCGGCCGTCTTTGCCGATCGAGATGTTGTTCGGCCGGCCGCTCAGTGGAATCTCCTTGATGATCTCGAGCGTCGCGGCGTCGACGACGTCGAGCGTGAACTTCGCCTCGCTGCTGAAGTAAAGCCGCTTGCCGTCGGGCGATGCGGCCGCGCCGTGGTTCACGGGCACGCCCGAGATCTCGCCGACGATGCTCTGCGTCTCGGGATCGATCAGGTGGATGACGTCGTCGCGCGAGTTCGTCTGCACGATCAGCGCCTTCCCGGCCAGGGCCGGCTCCGCGAGAACGAGCGCGACGAGCGCGGACAGCATGCCGACGCGAGCTCCCGAGCGTGTAGTCGTTCGATTCATTCCGCCGTCCCCCTCTCTTCTTGTTGGTCCTGCTCGACGCCCCGATCGTGCCCGACGCCGAAATGCGCGGTCAGGTAGTCGATGACGATCTCCGCCTCGGCCGGATCGAGCACCGCGCCGTGCTCGATCATCGTAGCAACCATCGCAGCCCATTGCTCGCGGTTCCAGTACCCCTTGAACGCCGCGATGCCGCCCAGGTCATGGCAGACGAGGCAGGCGGTCTGGACGAGCGCTTTGCCGTCGCCGTCCGGCAGATCGACCGCTGCCCCCGGCCTGCTTTCGGCGCGAGGCGCACTTTGGCCGGACGGCTCCCGGCCTCGTGCGTCGTCGCGGCCGTGCCCCGAGCCTTGCGCGGCCGCGATCGGCGCCGCAAGCACCGCGCCGAACGTGGCCGCGAGCGCGACCGCGGCTTGCGCGAGCCGCCGGTGGCGGGCGGCGGCGGCTCCGAGCAGCCCGAGCAGCGCGCCGAAGCCAAGCGCTCCGCCGCCTCCCCCTCCGCCGCTGGTGCCGCTTCCTCCGCTGCCGCTTCCGCCGCCTCCGTCCGAGCCCGACGGAATCTGTCCGCCAGACGCAGGCTCGACGACCCGGAACGCGTGCGATGCCGAGTTGTTTTGCGGATTCGGATCGGCGCTCGACACACCGACGACGTCGAGCCGATAGTCGCCTGCAAACTCGGCGGTGCCCCTCAACGTAATGGTCAGCGATTCCCCGGCGGCGAGGCGTTCCGCCCGGCAGTCGAACCTCGACGAGCGGACGATGAAGTTACAGTCGCCGACGCTGCTCGAGACCGAGTCGATCGGCATGCCATAGCTGCTCCCCGGGCCGTTGTAGACCATCAGTTCCCGCGCCTCGTCCGGGCCCCGATTCTCGAATCGAACGACGAGCTCGATGGGATCTCCCGAGCGGAAAGAAGTCGCCCCCTCGATGAGCATGACGACATCGCCTTTCGCGTCCGTGCGCACGAGGTTCGTCCAGGCGCGGTTGTCGCTTGCCGTCCTGGTCTCGACGTAGCTGCTCCAAACCGCGAGGCTCGCGCCGACCGTCGCGAGCACGTCCAGGTGCTCGGGTTTCGGCGTCGCAGTCCACGAGATCGGCCAGACCGCACCGGCCGCGAGCGCGCCGATCCGGCACTGATATCGTGTGACGAAGCTGACCGCGACGAGGACGCACTCTGTGCCGCCCGAATCGACGTCGTCGATGTCGTACTGCCACGGGACGAAGAACTCCGCAATCACGGAGGACGCGTCGACGGTTCCGACGTTCTTCACGACGCCGCTCAATCGCACGGGCTCGTCCGGATACACGACGATCTCGGCAATGCTCATCTCGGCCGCGAGGTCGACCTCCGGCCGCACCTGGACGGTGACGGTCGCGTAGTTATTCGACGTGTCGGCATCGTTCAGCGCGGTAACGGTGATGTCGATCGAATGCGAGCCGCTCTCCCAGGCATCGAATAGAAAGCCGTACTCGACAACCTCGCCCGGCGCGAGGTCCGGCAACGGGCAGTAGGCCGGCTGGGTCTCGACACAGCGCTCGAGCAACGGGGCTCCGTTGGACTGGCTGACGTTCGGTGGGCTGAGACCGTCGTACGCGACCGTGATTTCGATGCCGTGGGCCGTCGCCGGGCCCTCGTTCGAGATCTCGAACACGACCGGAAAAGGATTATCGAGGCGCACCTCCGGAGGCGGTTCCTGGACGATCCGGATCGCCACGTCGGTCGGCGGCAGCGGCATCAGGCACGCCGCGTTCTGGAGTTTCGCGGCGATCTTTTCGATGCTGCACTGAGAGAACTCGCGCGAGCCGTTCACGCTCGTGGCCATCAGGAAATCCGGCGGCTCGTGCGCGCACGGCGAGCCCTCCTCGCCGTCATGCGGCGCGCCGAAGTTATGGCCGATCTCGTGTGCGGCGATCAGCGCGTTCGAGAGCATAGGGAACGTCGCCTGCGTGAGCCCGGCGCCGAACCGAGCCGAGCATATTGCGCCGACGTTCGCAACGCCGACGAGCTGGCCGGACGAACCTTGCTGCTCGTCCAGATTCCGGCCCGTGAAAAGATGCGCGAGCCCGCTCGCGCGGAACGTCGGATTCGACGCCTTGTACTCCTCGAGCTGCGACAGGAGCGTCCGCGCGTCGTTCGACGTGAACGGCCCGGGTGAGTCGAGCAGCACGAGATCGGCGAGGCCCAGGTGAATGCCGATCTGCATCACGTAGATGCCGTCGACGATGTTCAGGATCGACAGCAGCGCCGCCTCGGCGAACTCGCCTTCGCGCGCTATGAAGAGCTCGTCGGCGACGACGGCGAGATCGAGCCGCGCGCCGAGCCCTACCGGCGTCGGCAGCGGTTTCGTAATCGCCGCGGGACGCTCCGCGTCCGACGCCTCGGGAGCATCGCCGCTCGGACGGATGACCTCGTCGCGAAGCACGCCGAGCGTATCCGCGATGCGATAGACCGCGACGTCACCGCCGCCCGCGGAGGGATTCACGGCGAAACGTGCGATCCGACGCTCGGTTTCGACGGCGTAGAGCGTCGCACCGTCCCAGATGACGCCGGACACGATCCCGCGATGCCTTGCGATCCGCACCCACGAGTCCGGCATCCCCGTGAGGCGGCCTGCATAGAGCTCGACGTCACGGAGACGCGCGCGGCGCTCCGGAGCGAGGCCGAGCATCAGACGCTCGTTCGGCTCGAGCTCAACGTCGAAGTGCCGGCCGTATGCGACGAACGACCATGTCGGGACGGCGGCGGCCTGCGGCTTGCCCGACGAGCCGGGCGCTGTGCCCGCGGCCGCGGCGGCCGCCCCAAAGGAAGGGACCGTCTCGTATTGCAGGATCGTCACGTCCTGCGCGGCCGCGCGGCTCGACGCGGCGAGCAGCGCCACCGCTGCCCACCGCGCGGCGAGACGCGAGCGCGCGGACGGGTTCATGTCAATCGTCCGGCAGCGCGAACACCCACACCGCCGCGCCGCGATTCGCAGGGCTCGTGAGCTCCGGCACGAGCGGCGCGAAGCTCCGCGCGTGAAAGCCGCCCTCGCCGACGACGATCGCGACGTACTGCTTGCCGCCGACGGCGTAGCTGATCGGGCTCGAGCTCGACACGTCGTTGAGCCGCGTTTCCCACAGCACGTCGCCGTCGTCCGCGTCGTACGCGCGGAAATACCGGTCGAATGACGCGGCGAACACGACGTCGCCGGCCGTCGCGAGCACGCCGGACGTCTGCGGCGCCCGCTGCCGCACGGTCCAGACCGGTTCGCGGGTCGTAAGATCCAGCGCCTGCAGGCGGCCGTAGCGCCCGTCGTCGCCGGGCCTCGGCCGGATCCCCCAGTTCACCCCAGACGAGAGGCCGCCGCGACCGCCGCCCGGCACCGGGTAGACGTCCATGCACGCCTCGTTCAGCGGCACGTAGAGGCGTGCCTTCCGCGCATCGTACGAAGCCGGCAGGTAGTTCTTCGCGCCCGCGCCGTGCGGGCAGACCATCACGATCTTCCCGGGGCCGGGATAGAGGCTCTGGTCGACGGTCTTCGCGCCGGTCCGCGCGTCGATCTCGCTGACGATGTTCTGCAGCCCGAGATCGATCGCGAACACGAATTCGCCCGTCTCGGCGTCGAGCGCTTCGTAAATCCCGATCTTCCCGGCCGTGATGATCAGCTTCCGCTGTCGGCCGCCAAGCGGCAGCTCGATGATCTGCCGCTCGAACGCCCAGTCGAGATCCCACTGGTCGTTCGGGAAGTGCTGGAACGCCCACGCAAGCTCGCCCGACGCGGGGTCGATCGCGAGCGTCGAGTTCGTGTAGAGCGCGTCGTTCGTCACGCCGGGCACGTCGATCGGCTCGAGCAGCGGACCCGTATCGTACGTGTTGCCGGTGCCGAAATAGGCGAGCCCGGTCTCGGGATCGTAGCTCCCGGGCGTCCAGATCGACGCGCCGGTGCGCGCCTCGTGCGGCATGCCGTTCCAGCTATCGCCGCCCGGCTCACCGGGCTTCGGGATCGTGCCGACGCGCCAGAGCACCTCGCCCGTCTCGGCATCGAGGCCGACGATCTGCGGGCCGCCGCCCTTCGAGCCGACACCGGTCGCGGTCGTGCCGATCATCACGCGCCCTCGAGCGACGACGGGCCCGCCGTTGATGCCCTCCCGCTGCCTGAAGTCGCCGACCTCGGTCGACCAGACGAGCTTGCCGGTGCGCGCGTCGAGCGCGACGACCCGCGCGTCGGACGTGCCGAAGTAGAGCCGGTCGCCGTAGAGCGCGATGCCGCGCTTGTGGAACGGCGCCGCGCCCGTTGCAAGCGTATGCGTGTACTGCCAAAGCAGATCACCGGTGGCCGCGTCGAGCGCCTGCACGATGTCGCCGTAGCCGATCACGAACATCGTGCCGTCGCGCACGATCGGCACGCCTTCGGTCGAGCCGGCGGGCAGCGTCCAGCTCCACGCGACGCGCAGCTCGCGTACGTTGTCCTTTCGGATCTGGTCGAGGGGGCTAAAGCCGTGCGCGTCGTAGCCTCGCCGCCACGTGAGCCAGTCGGCCGGCGGCGGCGCCGCGAGCGCCGCGTCGTCGGCCGGCGTCAGGCGATCGAGCGGCGTCGGACGCTCGACGACCGTCCTCGCCGTGTACGGCGAGAAGTCCATGAAGCTGAAGCCGCCGCGCGGAATCCGCATCGCCGCGAGCGCCTGCGGGTCGGCCGGCAGGGGCTCTTCGCCGGGAACGACGTCGTTCGAGCGGAGCAGGTAGGCGACGAGGCTCACGTACGTTTCCGCGTCGAGCGACCCGGGATTCGCCGTCGGCATCGTCGTGCGCGTCACGTCGAAGAGCCTCGCGACGCTCTCGCCGCCGTACTTCGCCATGAACGCGATGCCCTTCAACGGCGCGCCGAGCGGGCCGTCGTCGAGGTTCGCGCCGTGGCACTGCACGCAGTGCTGCTCGTACGCGCGCCGGCCTTCCTCGACCTGCGCGTCCGTGAACGACAGCGCGATTTCCTGCGCGGCCGCGCCGCCGCCGACGAGCGCTGCGACGGCGAGCGCGAGCGCGGCCGCACCCGTGCGACGCGCACCCAGCGGAGCGGTGCACCTCGCCGAATCGCGGCCGCGGACTCGGCCGTCGGCTCGTGCCGACGCGGGCATCGCGCCGCGGCGGCGGCGTCCGACGCGGGCCATCGGCGGGCTCAGTCCTGCGGTGCGACGTTACGCGACTTGATGAGCCACTGGCCGTTCACACGGACCAGCTCGTCGACGCCCCGCCCCGCCGCGGCGACCCGCGGCGCCTGCCCCTGCCCGGCCGCACCGAACACGGTCAGCCAGTACGAATGATGACGGGCCGTGTTCTCGTCGATGAACTCGATGTACGAGTCCGTCGTCATGTGATACATCGGCGGCGAGCTCTCGTTCCTGTTCTGCTTCAGGTTCGCGATCATCTGCCGGAGCGCGTCGCGGCCCTTCGTCGCGGTGCCGCCGGCCTTGAACTCGCCATCCTCCGTGTACACCGCCGCGTACGCGTCCGGATCGAACGTATCGAGCGCGCGCGCGTAGCGCCACATCAAAGCCTCGATCGCGACGCGGTCCTCGAGTCGGGCGGCGTCTTGCGCGAACGCCGTGCCCGAAAGGCTCGCGGCAGCCATCAACGCAAAGGGAACGAGCAGCTTCTTCATCGGATCCTCCCGCCGTGTGATTCGTTGTCGTTAACGGTTCGGCGCCGTCAACTATAGCGGAAAAGGCGGCGGTGCCGCCCGGGTCGCGAGCCCCGAAACGCCCGGCCGGCGGCCGGTTACTGCCCCGTCTGCCGTTACAGCCAGCCGCGCTTTCGGAAGTACCAGATCATGCCGCCCGCGATCACGATCATCACGAGCCAGATCAATGGGTAACCGTAATACCACGAGAGCTCCGGCATCGCCCACGGGCTTTGCGGGTTGTCGAAGTTCATGCCGTAGACGCCGACGATGAACGTCAGCGGGATGAAAATCGTCGCGATCATCGTCAGGAGCCGCATGACCTCGTTCGTCCGCTGGCTGATGCTCGAGAGGTAGACGTCGAGCAGGCTCGACGACACATCGCGGAAGCTCTCGAGCAGATCCATGATCTGGATCGTGTGGTCGTAGCAGTCGCGGAGGAACGGCTGCGTGCGCTCGTCGATCAGATCGACACCCTCGCGGATCAGCATGCCGATCACCTCGCGATGCGGCCAAAGGACACGACGCAGCAGGACGAGATCGCGCCGAAGAGCGTGGATCTGCGCCAGGGTTTCCGCATCGGGTTTCTCGAGCAGCTCGTCCTCGAGGTCCTCGAGGCGCACGCTGAAGCGCTCGAGCAACGGGAACGACGCGTCGATGATCAGGTCGACGAGCGCATAGAGCAGATAGTCCGCGCCGCGGGCACGGATGCGGTTACCGTGCGGGCGCAGCCGCTTCCGCACCGGCTCGAACGGGTCCTCGGCGAGCGGGCAGAAGCAGATCACGTAGTTCTCGCCTGCGAAGATGCTGATCTGCGCGACGTCGAGCTCGCCGTCGTGAATGGGAAGGCTCAGGATCAGGAAGATCTGATCGTCGTCGATCTCGAGCTTCGGGCGCTGACCCTCGTTCAGCACGTCCTCGAGCGCGAGCTCGTGCAGGCCGAATTGCGCGCCGAGCTCGCGGAGCGTCGCCGGATCCGGGCGGCCGTTGACCTGAATCCACGTCCGACTGTCGCTCTCGAGGTACGCCTTGCACTCCTCGGCGACGAGCTGGCGCTCGGTGTACGTGTCGCGCGTGTAGTCGATGAGCCGGATCGTCAGCGTGCCGTCCGCCTCGGGCGGGCGCTCGACGAGCGTGCCGGGCGACGTGCCGGGCGGGTGGTAGGTTTTCATCCGCATAGGCGGCTGTCCCTCACCGGAAAATGGTGTCAGACACCCTTCGCGAGGAAATCGGGGTCAGAGCCCGTTTTGTTGCAGCCTATCGGAAATCCTGGCTAACGGGCTCTGCCGACAATTTCACCCATGCGCAGCCGGTCGCAAGAAATGGGCTCTGACCCCGATTTCACTGCGGCCATCGGGCAACCGGGCTACGGGCTCTGCCACCGATTTCACTCCAATGGGCTCTGACCCCAATTTCACTCGCTGGCCCTGGTGTCACCCGAATCGGGCTCTGACCCCGATTTCAACCCTGATTTCATCAGCGGACTGCGATCGGGTTACCCGGCGACCCGGTCGCGCCGGTCAGCTTCACGGGCGCGAAGATGAACGCGAACTCGTAGACGCGGTCGGCGGCGAGCCCGGAGAGATCGAGGTTCTCGAGGTTGTAGATGCCGCGGCTCAAGAGCCACTGATGCCCTTCGATCGCGCGCGCCGGGTTCTCGCCCGGAATCGCCTCCATTGCGAAATTGTCGGCGCCGGTCAGGAGAATCCGCTTTTCCGCGAGCCACTTGATCGCCGTGATGCCGGGACCGGGCTCGC
This sequence comes from uncultured Gammaproteobacteria bacterium, assembly GCA_964553875.1. Lineage (GTDB taxonomy): Bacteria > Pseudomonadota > Gammaproteobacteria > Steroidobacterales > Rariloculaceae > ZC4RG20. The sequence goes on from CAZKNH010000013.1 coordinate 43,061, forward strand.
TCGCACCGTACGCCTCGTTGTCGACGTTCCAGAGCTGTCCCCAGCCGGTGTGGAACAGCACCGCATCCCCGGGACGGATCTCGTCGATGCCCTGCATCGCGAGCGTGCCCTCGATGTCCTCGATCGTGATGATGTACGTCGGATCGAGACGCTCGACGCCCTTGTAGCGCGCGACGTCGAGCAGCACGCCGCGCGTGAAGAGCGCGCCGACCTTCTCGATGCCGAGCTTCGTCAGGCCGTACGCGGTGCCGAACTCGGAGAGCTTGAAGCCGTTGTAGAACACGTAGTCGCCGTCGATCTCCGTGCCGACGTGGCCGAGCCCATCGAACTGCGTGCCGATCTGGCCGAGCTCGCCGCTGACGACCTCGTCGTTGAAGACGACCGCGTTCTCCGCGCCCGAAATGAAAGTCGGCAGCCCCGGGATCGTCAGGCTGAAGTGCCGGTTGCCGAAGAGCGGCATGCGCGGCTCGTACTGCCGGCCGAGCTCGTAGATCCGGCCCTCGCGGATCAGCGAGACCGCCTCGAGGACCTTCGCGGGCGTGACGAGATTCGCCGCGCCCCGCTCGTCGTCCGGCCCCCACTCCGACGGCCACCACTCGGGACCTGCCGGCGTCTGGGCCGACGCGACGTTGGCAAGAGCGGTGACGAGCGCAACGCACAAGGCTGCCTTGATTGGCGCGAGACGATGCATGCCGGGTCTCCTCCCCTCGACGTTCGACGCCCGCGACTATACGCCACCCGAGAATCGGGGTCAGAGCCCATTTTCGGTCGGCCTCGGAGCCTTACCTCGTCGTCTAGGGGTTCCATTACGCCTCTACCGCCTTCGCCCGCAGCCGAAACCTCGCGAACGGTGACGAGGTGGCTCGGACACGAATGCATGATGGATTCCGACATGACTGCGAGCAGGGCGCCGACCGCGGGTTCCCGAAGCCCAAGGAAAGCCTTGCTCTATGATCCGAAAATGGGCTCTGACCCCGAATTCGTGCGAAGCACTTAGACTAGGCGTAACGCATCGACCCGGTCTCACCTTGGACACAGTGATGGATATCGACCGACTCGTTCGCTTCATCGACGCGGAATGGAACGACGACATCGTCCCCGCGCTCTGCGATTACATCCGGATTCCGAACAAGTCGCCGGCCTTCGACCGCGACTGGCAGCAGCACGGGCACATGGACCGCGCCGCGGAGCTCTTGCGGGATTGGGCCGCGCGTCACGCGCTGCCCGGGATGACCGTCGAGATCGTGCGGCTGCCGAACCTGACGCCGATCCTCCTGATCGACGTCCCGGGCAGCCGCCCGGAGACCGTGCTGATGTACGGCCACCTCGACAAGCAGCCCGAGTTCACCGGCTGGGCGGAGGGTCTTGGACCGTGGACGCCGGTGATCCGCGACGGAAAGCTCTACGGCCGCGGCGGCGCGGACGACGGCTACGCGATGTTCGGCTCGCTGTGCGCGCTCCGCGCGCTCGCGGATCAGCAGATCCCGCACGCGCGCTGCGTGATTCTGATCGAGGCGAGCGAGGAAAGCGGAAGCCCGGATCTGCCCGCGTACGTCGACGCGCTCGCCGACCGGCTCGGCGAGCCGTCGCTCGTCGTGTGCCTCGACGCCGAATGCGGCAACTACGATCAGCTTTGGCTGACGACCGCGCTGCGGGGCAACGTCACCGGCACCTTGCGCGTCGACGTGTTGAGCGAAGGCGTGCACTCCGGCATGGCGGGCGGCATCGTCGCGTCGAGCTTCAGGATCCTTCGCGAGCGGCTCGACCGCATCGAGGACGTGCATACCGGGCGAATCCTGCTCGCCGACTTCTGGGTCGAGATTCCCGAGGAACGGATCCGGCAAGCGCGCGCGGCCGCGGCCGTGCTCGGCAAGAGTGTCTACGAGAAGCTCCCGCTCGTCCCCGGCATGCGCCCGATCACCGACGATCCGTTCGAGCTGCTGCTGAACGGCACGTGGCGCCCGTCGCTCGCGGTCACCGGCGCGGAAGGCTTGCCCGACCTCGGCAGCGCCGGTAACGTGCTCCGGCCCTATTCGGCCGTGAAGCTTTCGTTCCGCCTGCCGCCCGGCGTCGACCCTCATAGAGCCGCGCAGAGCGTCAAGAGCGCGCTCGAGAGCGACCCGCCGTATGGCGCGAAGATCACGTTCGACGTCGGCTCGTGCATGGCCGGCTGGAACGCGCCGCCGATCGCGCCGTGGCTCGAGCACGCCGTGCAGCGGGCCTCCGCGACCTACTTTGGCCGCGATGCGATGTACATGGGCACCGGCGGCACGATCCCGTTCATGAACATGCTCGGCGAGCGGTTCCCGAACGCGCAGTTCCTCGTGACCGGCGTGCTGGGACCGCAGTCGAACGCGCACGGGCCGAACGAGTTCCTGCACATCGAAACGGCAAAACGCCTGACCACGTGCGTCGCCGACATCGTCGCGACGCACGCGGCGCAAGGCTGACAGGCGCCGACTATGCCGTTACCGGTTCGCCGCGATGTGCGCGAGCCACTGTCGCGCCTGCTCGCGCGTCGACGGATCCTCGGCCGCCGATCTGAGCGCCGCCTCCGCGCGGCGCGCGTCGCCCGCCTGAAACGCGGCGACACCGAGCAGATACTGCGTTTCGCCCGGGTTCTCGACGCCCGCGGCGAGCGCGCGTTCGAGCGCGTCGCGCGCGCCGACCCAATCCTCCTTTTCCATCAGCACCTGCGCGAGGCGCTTCCAGGCATCGCCGTCGCTCGAAAGCTCCGCCACGCGGCGCAGCGCGGACTCGGCCTTGTCCCACTCGTGCGCCGCAATCCACGCCTCGGCAAGATATTCGTGATTTTCGGCGGTCGACTCGACGATGCCCTGCGCCATGCGCTCCTCGACGAGCACCGCGGCCTTGTACGGAATCTCGAGCATCAGATAGATGCTCGCGAGACTCTTCACGTCGCGCTCGGTATCGAGCATGCCCTGCCGCTCCGCGAGCGCGAGCACCGCGAGCGCGTCGGTCTGTTCCTCGATTTCGAGCAACACACCCGAGAGCTGCTTCCAGTACTGCGCGTTGTCGGGCGCCGTCGCGATCAGCTGGACGAGCGTCTGCGCGGACTGCCGGTAGTCCTTGAGCTCGTAGTGCAATGCGAGCTTGAGCTGCAGCCACGACTCCTCGACCTTGTCGGCCTTCTCGAACGCGAACAGCACGTGCTCGAGCGCCGGCTCGTACTTCGAAGCCTGCGCGTACGCGTTCGCGAGCATCATGTGCGCGGTCGCGGGCGGCGGCTCGCACGCGAGCTCGAGATAGCGCTCGATCGTCGCGATCCCCTTGTCGTACTGCTCGTTCGCAATGTAGAGCTGACCGACATTGAACATCAGCTCTTCCTGTGCCTTGCGCTGCAGTGCGCCGACTGCAAGAGCCTCCTCGAACGCGTCGAGCGCCTCGCCGAGCTTCTCCTGTTGTGCGTACACGAAGCCGAGGGTCTGGTAGACGGTGGCACGCTCGAAGCCGTCGGAGCGGCCGGCGATGTCGAGAAGCCTCTTCTCGGCATCCGCGAACCGCTCGTTGTTCATGTCCTCGATCGCACGCTCGAGCACGCGATACGTGCCCTCCGACATGGTTCCGCCCTTCTCCTCGGCGTTGCACGCACTCGGTTTCTCCTGCGCTCCTGCATACGACAGCGGCGACACCGCGACGACGATCGCCGCGGCGAGCCGTGCAAGCCTGCGGCTGCGGACCGTTCCATTGCGCACGTCCATCACTGCGCTCCCTGACCTCCGAGACTGAATGTCACCGTGTATTCGCCGACCGCTTCGACGGCCTGACCGTCGACCATCCGCGGCCTGAATCTGCCGCGCAGCGCAGCGCTGACGGCCGCCGCCTCGAAGATTCCGCGCGGCTCGGCCTCGATCGCGCGTGCCTCGCGCACCGTGCCGTCTGGATTCACGACGATCCTGAGCTTCACCCAGCCCGTGATGCCGGCCCGTGCGGCCTGACGCGGATACTGCGGCGCGAGACGCACGACGGGGATCAGCTCCGCGTTCGGCTGGGTGAGCACCGGGCCGCCGGACAGGCTCGTCGGAATATCGACCTTCGGCATGCCGAACCCGGTCGGCACCGCGCTCGCGTCCGCGGCCGCCCGCGACATCAGCTGCGGAGGAGGCGGCGGCGGATCATCCGGCGGAGGCGGCGGCTGCGGCTTCGATCGCTGCCGCGCTTCCACTTGCTCGTTCTGCTGCACGCGCACGAAGTCGACCGTGCGGAAGCTCTCGACCTCCTCGAGCTCCCGCTCGGCTGCGAGGATCAGGTAGTGCATCAGCCAGAACAATGCCGCTGCGACCGCGACCGACAAGCCGAGCCCGGTCGTTCCGCGGACGAACGCGCTGCCCATCAACGACCGGCTCATGCGTCAGCTCGCCTCGTCCGCGGCGATCGCGACGTTGCTGACGCCGGCGAGCCGCACCTGGTCCATCACCTCTACGAGCAGCCCCGTCTGCGACTCCTTGTCGGCGAGAATCACGACCGTTCCTTCCGGATTCTCGGCCCGCAGTCGCTCGATATTCGCCCTGAGCGCTCGCACATCGACCGGACGGCGGTCCACCCAAATCTCGCCGTTCGGTCGGATCGCGATCATGATGTTGCCGCGATTCTGCGGCTCGGCGGTCTCGGCGTTCGGACGGTTCACGTCGACGCCCGCTTCCTTCACGAAGGATGCCGTGACGATGAAGAAGATCAGCATGATGAAGACCACGTCGAGCATCGGCGTCAGGTCGACCGACGCTTCCTCCGTGGAACGCAATCGCGAACGAGCCATAGAATTTCCCTCTAAGCGAGATTCATGTAGTCATGAAGCTTTCGCGTTTCCTCGTCGAGGATCCCCTGGAAACGCGCGATCGGGTACATCCCGGAAAGCGCGAGCACCATCCCGGCGAGCGTCGGTAGCGTCGCGGCCGAGACGCCTGACGCCATCTCTCGCGCGTTGCCCGTGCCGAGCACGGCCATCACGTCGAATACCTGGATCATCCCTGTCACGGTGCCGAGGAGACCGACGAGCGGACAGAGCGCGACGAACGCGCGGATCATCGGCAGCGGCCCGCGGATCTGCCGCTGCGCCTCCGCGAGAAAACGACGCCTGATCTTCTGCGCGTACCACGACGTGCGATCAGTGCGGATATCCCAGGCCGCGCGGATCTCGGCGAGCAAGCCCGGCATGACGCGCCGGTAGAACAAGAGGCGCTCGAAGATCATTGCCCACAGCCCGATCGCGAGCAGCATCAAGAGCCGCACGACCGGGCCGCCCGCTTCCAGGAACTCCTGGATGTCGTACAGGAAACGCAACGGGTCGATCGGCATCTCCGGACCCTCAGCCGGCAACGGCCCTGCGCGTCTCGGCCTTCTCGGCGATGATCCCCGCCGTCTCTTCCTCGAGCACGTGCACGAGGTCGCTGCTGCGCGAGTTCAAGTAGCTGTGCAGCAGGAGGAGCGGAATCGCCATGACGAGCCCCAGCACCGTCGTCACGAGTGCCTGCGAGATGCCGCCCGCCATCAGCTTCGGATCGCCGGTGCCGAACAGCGTGATCTGCTGGAACGTGATGATCATGCCGGTCACCGTTCCGAGAAGACCGAGCAGCGGTCCGACCGCGGCGAGGATCTTGAGCGCGCTCAGACCCGCCTCGAGCTTCGGTACTTCCTTGAGCACCGCCTCGTCGAGGCGGAGCTGCAGCGTCTCTTTGTCGACGTTCGGATCGCTGTGATAGACCATCAGCACGCGGCCGAGCGGATTGTTGTCGCGAGGACGATCGATATCCCGCTTCTGAAGCCGCACGGAACGGCCGATCTCGAGCAGCCGGATGAGCCGCGCGAGCCCGATCAGAAAGCCGACCGACGCGAGGCCTATGATCACGTAGCCGACGAGACCGCCGTACTCGATCATCTCTCCGAGTCCTGGCCGCTGCACGAGCACCGACAGCAGCGAACCGCGCGTCGGATCGATGACCGCCCGCGCGTAGCCGTCGGTCGAGCTCGTCAGTACGCCGGCGGCGCTGCGATACCGCCCCGCCGGCTGCCGCGTCAGCTCGGCGAACCGCGCCGTTTCGGGCGTGTACGTCAGGAAACGATCGCCCGTCATCGCGGTGAACGGCCCGACGCGAACGACCTCCAGCTCCGTCTCCGTGCCGTCCGCGGCGACGACCGGCGCGAGCATTCGTGTCACGAGGCCCGTCTCGGTCATCTCGCGCTGCATCTCGAACCAGAGCCGCTCGAGCTCGTCGATCGTCGGCAGCTCGCGGCTCGATGCGAGCGTGGTCGCAAACTTCTCGCGCTCCGGATACTGAGCGCTGATCATCGAGTTCTGCATGACCGACGCTACGTCGTTCGCCGCCTGGCGGACGACGCCGAAAAGCTCGCCGAGCGTGCCCGCCTTCGCGTCGAGCTGCTCCTGAAGCTCCGCGAGCTTCCTCTCGTTCTCGTCGAAGGTCGTGCTGAGCTGCTGGCTGCGCGCCTTCGCGGCATCGAGCGCCGCCTTCGCCTCCTCGAGCAGCTGCGCCTGACGGTCGCGATTGGCCTTGAAGCGCTCCTCGCGTTCACGGTGCTTCGCCTGCTCGATCGACCGGGACGCTCGCGTCTCCTCGAGAAGCTTCTGCAGGCTCGCGAGCTGCTGAGCCGCCGCACGTTCCATCGGCGCGACGGCGCACAGCACGGCCGTAAGGATCGACGCGGCGGCCGCTGCGCCGACGGATCTCGTTAGCTTTCTCACAGCGCACTCTCCTTGGGGCTGCTCACGGGGAGAATCATCAGATCGGGCGCGGCCTGCTGCTTCGCGATGCGCAGTCCGTCGCGCACGCCCGCGCGGTAGCCGTTGTCGACGATCCAGTCGCCGAGGTCGGCGTTCCAATAGCCGGTCTCCGCACCGTCGAGGGTCTGATAGAGCAGCGCCACGCGGCCGACGCGAAGGAAATCGACGGTGCGCTTCGTTCCGTCCGTCTCGATGTCGCCGCGATAGGCCTCGATCGTGCGGCCGTACTCCATTTCGACGGCATAGGCCTCGACGATCCTTCGATACTTCTCCGATACAGTGACGTCGGCGCGTCTCATCAGGGACTTCAGGTTCTCGACGCGCGTGCGGCGCTCGTCGAGGAGGAACGGTGTGTCGAGCTCGACGAACTTCTCGAGCGTGTCGATCATCCGCTCCATCATCGGCATCACCTCGCTCGCTGTCGTCTCGATCTGCTCGAGCTGTCGGAGCATCGCGGCGATCTCCTCTTCCTGAGATTCCACCTGCGCGGCGAGCTGCTTGTTGTACGTCTCGAGGTTGTCCGTCTCAGCGATGACCTGCCGATACTCGGCGAGGAGCTCCGTCGCTTCCTCGTCGAGCTGCGCGATGCGGATCTGCGACGCCTGCGCGATCGCCTCGACCTCCGCCTGCGCCTTGATGATCTGATCGACCATGTCGGGCTGGGCCGCGCCGTAGGACGTCCAGCAGACACTCACAGCGGCGAGCAACGAGCCGCGGATTCGTCGATGTTCGATGTGCAACACGAGTTCGCTCCGTTCGGATAAAGGTCGTCGTCGAAAAGGCCTATGCGAATCGCGGACCATTCGTACGTTCGCTCTGCAGCGAGTGCAGCGCGCGGAAATTTCCATCGTCGACTCATCGACTTGCGGAATCTGGCGCGGCGACGTCGAGACCGAGCGCACGCGGCGACGTGCACTAAGAACGCGCCGTCGCGCGCGAGCAAGCCCCAACGCTGAGCGCGATGCTCGCGAGCCGACGGCGCGTCCTTCTGCGATGAGTCTTCTCGAATGATCCACGTCTCATCAGACGCGCTTCCGCGCGCATGCCCTACCCTCGATCGCCGAGGCGTTGCGAATTTCACGGGGCCCGCAGCAGCGCCGGGCGAACATCACGTGTGGTCGTCGCAGTCGGTCGGGAGAACGGCGCCGCCGGGAAGGAGAGAAGCGGCTGAGCGGCGGCTCCCGACCGACCGCGACAAGCCTTCTTTGCGGCTCCGGCGCGAAGCACCGTGTTGGCGATGAAGACGGATCGCGCAGGCACGCCCCTACCCGCGAACAGCGCGGGGCACGTGCCTTCGCGCTAGCGGTCGCTCGGACCGCCGACGTCCGCGGGCATGCCGCGTCGCGGTGCGGTGGTGACCGGCCCGAAGTCCGGCGGCGGGAAGCGGTGATGCGTCGCGCTCTCGTACGCCGTGCCGACCTTGATCA